>NZ_JBSGYQ010000005.1:104395-180260 GCF_053610585.1 Streptomyces sp. NPDC054887
AGCCCGTTGTCGTGTGTGGCCGGTGCGGGTGCGCGGCGGTCTGGTTGTGGTCCCTTATTCTCCGTTTTACAGATACCCGCTGCCACGTTCGGCACCCGTGGAGACGCCCCGGCGCGGCACCGACCCCCCCGCCCCCGCACGACCCCCGAGCCACCCGGCATCACGCCCTCGCACTCCCGGCCCCCGTACGCCCCCGCTCACCCGCCCCGCCTCATTCCCCCAACAACCCAGCCACCCCCCGCGCACACCCCCAAGCAACCGTCACCCCCGCCCCACCATGCCCATAGTTGTGCACGCACAACGCCCCCCAAGGCATCCGCTCCGCCGCCAACCGCACCCCGCCCCCACGCACCGGCCGCAACCCGACCCGATGCCCGAGAACCCTCGCCCCCGCCACCTCCGGCCGAACCCGCGCGCACCGCTCCACAATCCCCCGCCCCACCGACGGCACCGCGTCCACCCCCCACGCGTCCTCCTCGGCCGTACCCCCCAGCACCAGCCCGTACGGCTGGGGAAACAGATAAACCGACTCCGCCCCACTCGCCGCCCCCACGAACCACTCGTCCACCCCCGGGTTCTCCACCACCACCAACTGCCCCCGCACCGCCCGCACCGCGCGGTCCGGCACCAGCTCGCGTGCCCCCAACCCGGTGCAGTTGACGACGGTGTTCCCGGCCGCCGGCGCCGCCTCAGCCAGCCGCGTCACCTCCCGCGTTTCCACCACACCCCCCGCCGCCTCCAACCGCCGCCGCAGGTACCGCAGATGGACCGGCATGTCGATCAGCGGCAGCACGGCACGCAGGCCGTCCGCCCCGTCCGCCACCCCCGTGATCCCCGCCCCCCACGCCCCGAGTCCGGCCACCGTGGCGCCCGCCATGACCCCGGCGACGAGCCGCACACCCGTGTCGTCCGGGGCGAGCGCCATCCGCTCGTACACGCGCAACGTGTGCAGAGCCCAGTCGCCCACCAGTTCGGCGGGCTCGATCCGGTACGGCCACCACAGCGCGCCCGCCACGGCCGAACAGGTCCGCTCCACCGGATCCCGGCTCCACACCCGTACTGACCGGCCGCTCTCCGCCAGAACGACGGCGGTGGTCAGCCCCGCGACCCCGCCCCCCACCACGACCACGTCACCGTTCATGTCGGGACGTTAACGGAATCCGTGCTGCCGTGCTCACATCACGTCATGACTGGGGATACTCAGGACATGTCTGCCGACTACGCGACTTTCGGGCTGGCTCCGGCGATGCGGGCCGGCGGTGTTCTCGTCAACGGTGACTACCAGGTGCACCGCGACTTCATGGACTTCGTCGTCGACGGCCGCCCGCTGCTCCACCGGCTCTCGGACCTCGACGCGGTGTCCCCTCTGGCCGCCGACGTGCCCCCCGCCATCTTCACCGCCCAGGTGCGCAGCCTGCTCCTGGAGGCGGAAGCGCCTCTGCCCGCCGGGCGGTACGTCATCTACGGCTGCCCCGACTGCGAGAGCCTGGAGTGCGGCGCAGTGACCGCCGTCATCGAGCGGGCCGGGGACGACTTCGTCTGGCGGGACTTCGCCTGGCAGACCAGCGGAACGGCGGACCTGGAGCTGAACGGCTATCACGGGATAGGCCCGTTCCGCTTCCGCGGCGGGGAGTACCGCACGGCGTTGGAGCGACTGCTCGCGGCCGACGGCGAGGAGCCGCCGCCCCGCCGCCGCGTCCTGTTGATCGGAGCGCGTGTCGACGTACTGGCGAAGCTCGCCGCGGCGCTGCGGACGATCAACATCGGCGCGGACATCACCGCCGACGCGACCGACGTACCGCCGGAGGAGCTGCGGGCGTACGGGGCGGTGGCCTTCGGCAGGGCGGTGGACGAGCGGGTGCGCGCCGGCACCAGGGCGGCGTTCGAGCGGGCGGGCGCCGACGTCGCCTACGTGGACGGCCTGGCGCCGGTCGTCCCGCTGCTGGTGGCCCATATCGAGGCCGCGCTCGACCGCAGCGCGCCCGGGCAGCGCCGCCTGACCCGGCTGGCGGCCGTGGAGGGCGGGGCGGCGGTGGAGGTGACGTCCATGTGCCGCGTGCAACTGATCGCGTACCGCCTGGACCGGCTGTACCGGACGCACGTCCACGAGATCTTCGACGACGTGCTGGAAGCGGGGGAGCACCGCATCCCGCTGGACGGCCGGACGACGAAGGGCCGCTCGTACCTGGTGGCGCGCACGACGGGAGCGGTCCTGGTCGCCCCGGTGCCCCACTGAACCCGTCGGCACCCACCGCATCCACGTGCCCCGCACCTACGACAACCCCCACCACACCGAAGCCACGCGCGCCGCAGCCCCACCCCCACACCCCCCGCAGCCACGCGCGCCGCAGCCCCACCCCCCACGCCTCGAAGCCACGCGCGCCGCAGCCCCACCCCCACGCCGCCCACCCGTCCCGTCCGCCCCCGCCCCGCCGCCTCGGTAGGATCGAGGCCTCATGACTGCAACCCTCGTCGCCAAAGATCTCGCCGCCGGCCACGGCGACCGCTCCCTCTTCTCCGGTCTCGACCTGGTGGTCGCCCCCGGCGACGTGATCGGCCTGGTCGGCGTGAACGGCGCGGGCAAGTCCACGCTGCTGCGCCTGCTCGCCGGTCTCGACACCCCCGAGTCGGGCGAGCTGCGCCTCTCGCCGCCCACCGCCACCGTCGGCCACCTGCCGCAGGAGCCGGAGCGCCGCGAAGGCGAGACGGTACGGGCCTTCCTGGCCCGGCGCACGGGAGTGGCCGCGGCCCAGCGCGCCCTCGACGAGGCCACCCAGGCGCTCGTCGACGAGACCCCCGGCGCGGACGACGCGTACTCGGACAGCCTCGACCGCTGGCTCGACCTCGGCGGCGCGGACCTCGACGAGCGCGCCGAGGAGGTGGCGGCCGGCCTCGGCCTGACGGTCGGGCTCGACCAGCCGATGACCGCCCTCTCCGGCGGCCAGGCCGCCCGCGCGGGCCTGGCGTCGCTGCTCCTCTCCCGCTACGACGTGTTCCTCCTGGACGAGCCCACGAACGACCTGGACCTCGACGGCCTGGAGCGCCTGGAGCGGTTCGTCTCCGGCCTGCGGGCCGGCACCGTCGTCATCAGCCACGACCGCGAGTTCCTGACCCGCACCGTCACCAAGGTCCTGGAGCTGGACCTCGCCCAGCAGCAGATCAAGCTCTACGGCGGCGGCTACGAGGCGTACCTGGAGGAGCGCGAGACGGCGCGCCGGCACGCCCGCGAGGACTTCGACGAGTACGCCGACAAGAAGGCCGCCCTCGAAGGCCGCGCCCAGATGCAGCGCGGCTGGATGGACAAGGGCGTCAGGAACGCCCGCCGCAAGGCCACCGACAGCGACAAGATGGGCCGCAACCTCCGCAGCGAGGCGAGCGAGAAGCAGGCGGCGAAGGCCCGCCAGACGCAGCGCATGATCGAGCGCCTCGACGTCGTCGACGAGCCCCGCAAGGAGTGGGAGCTGCGCATGGAGATCGCGGCGGCCCCGCGCTCCGGCGCGGTGGTGGCCACACTGCGCGACGCGACGGTCCGGCGCGGCGACTTCTCGTTCGGCCCGGCGTCGCTCCAGATCGACTGGGCCGACCGCGTGGCGATCACCGGGGCCAACGGCGCGGGCAAGTCCACGCTGCTCGCGGCCCTCCTGGGCCGCCTCCCGCTGGACGAGGGCCACTCGGTGCTCGGCCCCGGCGTGGTCGTCGGCGAGGTCGACCAGGCACGCGGCCTGTTCTACGGGTCGGAGTCGCTCCTCGAAGCGTTCTGCGCGGCCGTCCCCGAGACGGAACCGGCGGAAGTACGCACCCTCCTGGCCAAGTTCGGCCTGCGCGCCGACCACGTGCTGCGCCCCGCCACGACCCTCTCCCCGGGGGAGCGGACCCGTGCCGCGCTCGCGCTGCTCCAGGGCAGGGGCGTGAACCTGCTCGTCCTCGACGAGCCGACGAACCACCTCGACCTGACGGCGATCGAGCAGCTGGAGTCCGCGCTCGACTCGTACGAGGGCACGCTCCTGCTCGTGACCCACGACCGCCGCATGCTGGACGCGGTCCGCACGACCCGCCGCATCGAGGTCGCGGCGGGCAAGGTGACCGAACTCTGACGGACTGACCCACCGTCGCGAAAGGGGCGGCCGGGGAAGGGCTCCGCCGCAGCGGAACCCAGCCCCGCCCGCCCCCACCCGCGGGGAGCGACCGTCAGCCCCGCTTCGGGTCCGTCAGCCCGGCCCTGCGCAACGCGTCCGCCATCGCACTGTTCGCCGGAGCCGGCGCCTGCCGGGACGCCCCGCGCCCGCCGGCCCCGGCACCGCCGCCGCGCCCACCGGTCGCGGAACCGCCGCCGCGCCGCTCCCGGCCGCCCTGCCGCTGGGCCGGAGGACGGCCGCCGCCGCGCTCCCGCTTCCCCTCGCCGGACGCCGTGGCCGTCACCTCGTCCTCCAGCCGCAGCGTGAGCGAGATCCGCTTGCGCGGGATGTCGACGTCCATCACCTTGACCCGGACCACGTCACCGGGCTTCACCACGTCGCGCGGATCCTTGACGAAGTTCTTCGACAGCGCCGACACGTGCACGAGTCCGTCCTGGTGGACCCCGACGTCCACGAAGGCACCGAAGGCGGCGACGTTCGTCACCACGCCCTCCAGGATCATGCCGGCCGCCAGGTCGCCGATCTTCTCGACGCCCTCCTTGAAGGTCGCCGTCCGGAAGGCCGGCCGCGGGTCGCGTCCCGGCTTCTCCAGCTCCTTCAGGATGTCGGAGACGGTCGGCAGCCCGAACCGGTCGTTCACGAAGTCGGCGGCCCGCAGGGACCGCAGTACCGCCGTGTTCCCGATCAGCGTGCCGACTCCGCTGCCCGCCGTCTTCACCATCTCCCGCACCACCGGGTACGCCTCGGGGTGCACGCTCGACGCGTCGAGCGGGTCGTCGCCGCCCTGGATGCGCAGGAAGCCCGCGCACTGCTCGTACGCCTTCGGGCCGAGCCGCGCCACGTCCTTGAGCCCCTTGCGGGACCGGAACGGGCCGTTCGCGTCACGGTGCGCCACGATGTTCTCGGCGAGCCCGGAACTGATGCCGGAGACGCGCGAAAGCAGCGGCGCGGAGGCCGTGTTGACGTCGACGCCCACTCCGTTGACGCAGTCCTCGACCACCGCGTCGAGCGAACGCGACAGCTTCACCTCCGACAGGTCGTGCTGGTACTGCCCGACCCCGATCGACTTCGGGTCGATCTTCACCAGCTCGGCGAGCGGGTCCTGGAGCCGCCGCGCGATGGAAACGGCGCCGCGCAGCGACACGTCCATGTCCGGAAGCTCCTGCGAGGCGAACGCGGACGCCGAGTACACGGACGCCCCCGCCTCCGAGACCATCACCTTCGTCAGCTTCAGCTCGGGGTGCCTGTCGCACAGTTCCCCGGCGAGCTTGTCGGTCTCGCGGGACGCCGTGCCGTTGCCGATGGCGACCAGCTCGACGTCGTGCTCCTTCGCGAGCCGCGCCAGCGTCGCCAGCGATTCGTCCCACTTGTTCCGCGGCACGTGCGGGTAGATGACGTCCGTCGCCACGACCTTGCCGGTCGCGTCCACGACGGCCACCTTCACGCCCGTACGGAAACCGGGGTCGAGCCCGAGCGTCGCCCGCGTACCGGCCGGCGCCGCCAGCAGCAGGTCCCGCAGGTTCGCCGCGAAGACGCGTACGGCCTCGTCCTCCGCCGCGGTGCGCAGCCGCAGCCGCAGGTCGATCCCGAGGTGTACGAGGATGCGGGTGCGCCAGGCCCAGCGCACCGTGTCGGCGAGCCACTTGTCGCCGGGACGGCCGCGGTCGTTGATGCCGAAGCGCCGCGCGACCATGTTCTCGTACGCCGAGGGCCCGGCCGCCTCCGCGGACGACGGCTCCTCGGGCTCCATGACCAGGTCGAGCACGTCCTCCTTCTCGCCCCGCAGCATGGCGAGCACCCGGTGCGACGGCAGCGCGGTGAAGGGCTCCGAGAAGTCGAAGTAGTCGGCGAACTTGGCGCCGGCCTCCTCCTTGCCGTCCCGCACCTTCGCGAGCAGCCGCCCGCGCGTCCACATGCGCTCGCGCAGCTCACCGATCAGGTCGGCGTCCTCCGAGAAGGTCTCGGTGAGGATCGAACGGGCCCCGTCCAGCGCGGCCTGCGCGTCGGCGACGCCCTTGTCCGGGTCCACGAACGCGGCGGCGGCGGCCGACGGCTCCACCGAGGGGTCGGCCAGCAGCCCCCGCGCCAGCGGTTCGAGTCCCGCCTCCCGCGCGATCTGCGCCTTGGTGCGGCGCTTGGGCTTGAACGGAAGGTAGATGTCCTCCAGCCGCGCCTTGGTGTCGGCGGCGCGGATCCGCGCTTCGAGCGCCTCGTCGAGCTTGCCCTGCTCGCGTACGGACTCCAGGACGGCGGTACGCCGCTCCTCCAGTTCCCGCAGATACCGAAGCCGCTCCTCGAGCGTGCGCAGCTGCGCGTCGTCGAGCATCTCGGTCGCTTCCTTGCGGTAACGAGCGATGAACGGCACGGTCGAGCCGCCGTCGAGCAATTCGACGGCGGCCCGGACCTGCCGCTCTTGTACGCCGAGTTCCTCGGCGATCCTGCCTTCGATGGACGTCGTCACGATGTTCCCGACTCGCCTTCTCCTGCGGGCTGTGCTTGAGCCTGCATTGTGCAGGGTCGTCGGGTCCGGTGTCGCGCGCGCCCCGGCCGGGCCGTCAGGCGCGGCGTGCTCGTCCGCCGCCCCTTGACGCGGTGCTGGACGCACCTCCGAAGAGCTTGGCGACCAGCCTGAAGGGCAGAGTCACCACCGTCGCGATGGCCGAGCCGATCATCCGGAGCCCATCCGCTATCGCACGCAACACGTTGTACCTCCTGCTGTCTCGGTGCCCGACGCTCATTTCTTCGTCCGACACAGCTCGGGTGTCCGTCATCGCGCCGCGCAAACAACCCGCCCGGCGGGCGGGGTCACTTGCCGGTGAGGTCGGCGGGGAACGCGCCCGCCCCCAGCGCCACCGTCAGGAAGCCCCGCCCGAGCTCCGTGAGCCGCTCCGTTCCCGCCGCGCCCAGGTGCTCGTACGGCGCCGCGTCGAGCCGGTCCGTGGCCTCCTCCAGGCCGGCGCGCAGCGCGGTGCCCGCCTCCGTCAGCTCGCCGCCGGCGTCCAGGAGCCCGCGCTCCCGAAGCCGCGCCGAGGCCGCCTCCCAGTCCGTACGGCTCCAGCCGCGCGTCGCCAGGGTCCAGCGCGGCGACATGCCCTTGCCCGTCGCGGTGTGGCTGACCAGGGCCTCCAGCGGGTCGAGCCCGGCGGCGAGCAGCGCGGCCAGATGACCGTCGCCGCGGTGCTCGCGCAGCAGCGTGGCGGCGTGCCAGTAGGCGAGGTGGGGCTGCTCCGGTACGGGCAGGTCGGCGTGCGCGGCGTACAGGGGGCGCGCGTGGCGGGTGCACGCCTCGGCGGCGCGCAGGGCGAGGCCGGCGGCCTCCGCCATCTCGGCGGAGGCGACGGCCTTCTCACCGAGCAGCCGGCGCAGCGTGGTGTCGGCGGCGCGCAGCCGCGCCGCGAGGACGGCCTCGGGAGACGCCGTACGCCACACCTGGGGGACGTGACGGGCGACGAGGTCGTGGTTGAAGTTGTAGAACGCGGCGGTGATCACACCGGCGCCCACCGCGCCCATGGCGGCTCCGCGGCCCGCGAAGTAGGCCGCGTTGCTGTCCGCGATGCCCAGATCCGCCAGTTCCTTGGTGAAGTCGGGGGAGAAGTACACGGTCGAGTGCAGCGGATTGAGGGCGTTGTGGCAGCGGCGGCCGGCGCGCGCGGGCAGAGAGGTCATGCCGCAACGCTACCGACTGGTCAGTACGTCGTGAAGCGCCGGGGCTGCATGGCAGGAAAGGCGGGGTTCTCGTCGTTGCGGACATCGGCGGCGGGCCGAAGGATGGCCGCATGACGCAGCGATCCGTACGCACCGTGCTCGTCGTGCTCTTCGACGAGGTCCAGAGCCTCGACGTGACCGGCCCCGTCGAGGTCTTCACGGGCGCGGCCCGGGAGGCCGCACGGGGTGGCGCCGCGGCCGCCTACCGCATCCGCACCGCCTCGCTCGACGGCGCTCCCGTCCGCACGTCCAGCGGGCTGACCCTCGTCCCCGACACCGCCCTGGCCGGCGAACCCGCGCCGCACACCCTCCTCGTACCCGGCGGCCAGGGCACCCGGACCCCCGACCCGCGCCTGACCGACTGGCTCCGCGCCCACGCCCCGCACGCGGAGCGCCTGGTCAGCGTCTGCACGGGAGCACTGCTCCTGGCCGCCGCCGGACTCCTCGACGGCCGCCGCGTCACCACCCACTGGCTCGTCTGCGACCACCTGGCCCGCACCCACCCGGCCGTCGAGGTCGACCCCGACCCCATCTACGTACGCGACGGCAACGTGGCGACGTCGGCCGGCGTCACCGCGGGGATCGACCTGGCGCTCGCGCTCGTCGAGGAGGACCTGGGCCGGGACATCGCACTCACCGTCGCCCGCCACCTCGTCGTCTTCCTCCGCCGCCCGGGCAACCAGGCGCAGTTCAGCGCCCAGCTCGCCGCCCAGACCGCGCGGCGCGAACCCCTCAGAGACGTCCAGCAGTGGATCACGGAGCACCCGGAAGCCGACCTGTCGGTGGAGGCGCTGGCCGGCCGCGCCCGCCTGTCGCCGCGCCACTTCGCCCGCGCCTTCCAGGCCGAGACGGGCACCACCCCCGGCAGATACGTCGAACGCGTACGCATCGAACACGCGCGGCGGCTCCTGGAGGACTCGGCTGACGGTGTCGAGGAGATCTCCCGGACCTGCGGCTACGGCACCCCCGAGGCGATGCGCCGCGCGTTCGTGAAGAGCCTGGGCGCGCCCCCGGCCGAGTACCGCCGCCGCTTCCGCCCGCACACCGGTCCGTGAGCACTGCCCAAACGCACGCACCCACTCACCCGCCCACGAGAGGAACCCCACCACCATGACGCTGATCGCCATCGCGCTCTTCGACCGCTTCACCGCACTCGACGTGGTCGGCCCGTACGAGATGCTCTGCCGGCTGCCCGGCGCCGAGACGGTCTTCGTCGCCGAGCGCACCGGGCCGGTGGTCAACGACCGGGGCGAGCTGGGCCTCGTCGCCGGGAAGACCTTCGCCGACGTCGTGAACCCGGACATCGTGCTCGTGCCGGGCGGCCCCGGTCAGGCCGCCCAGATGGAGAACGAGGCGCTCCTGGCCTGGCTGCGTACCGTCGACGCCACCACGACCTGGACGACCTCCGTCTGCACCGGCTCACTGCTCCTCGCCGCCGCCGGACTCCTCGACGGCCGCCGCGCCACCTCGCACTGGCTGGCCCTGGACGCGCTGAAGGCCCTCGGCGCCGACCCCACGGGCGAGCGGGTGGTCACCGACGGCAAGTACGTCACCGCCGCCGGCGTCTCGGCCGGCATCGACATGGGCCTCACCCTGGTCGGCCGGATCGCGGGCGACGGGCACGCGCGGGCCGTGCAGCTGCTGACGGAGTACGACCCCGAGCCGCCGTACGACGCCGGATCGCCGCGGAAGGCGCCGGCCGCGCTCGTCGAGGAGTGCCGCGGCCGGAGCCGGTTCATCCTCCGGTAGGCCCGGGCGTCCAGGTGAAACGGGGCGTACGGCGCTCCAGGAAGGCGGCGACGCCCTCGGCGGTGTCGCCGCTGCCGCGTGCCTGCGCGGCCCAGTGCGCGTCCCGGTCCTCCCGGCCGTCGGCGAACTCCTTCGCCGCGGCCTGCGTCAGCTGCGAGCGCGACACCAGCCCCCGGCTGAACTCGGCCACCCGCTTGGTAAGTTCGCCGTGCGGCAGCACCTCGTCCACGAACCCGGTGCGCAGCGCCCGTTCCGCGTCGATCAACTCGCCCGAGAACAGCAGGTACTTGGCCGTCGAAGGTCCGACCAGGGAGACCAGCCGCCGCGTCGACGACGCCGGGTAGACGATGCCGAGCTTCGCGGGCGTGATCCCGAAGGACGCGCCCTCCTCCGCGAACCGCAGGTCGCAGGCGGCGGCCAGCTGGCTCCCGCCGCCCACGCAGTAGCCCCGGACGGCGGCAAGCGTCGGCTTGGGGAACGCGGCCAGCGCGTCCTCCGCCCGCACGGCCAGGTCCTGCGGGGCGGCGCCGGTGTCACCGGGACCGCCCTCCCGCCCGCCGCGCCCGCGCAGCGACGAGATGTCCGCCCCCGCGCAGAAGGTGTCGCCCGCCCCCGTCAGCACGAGCGCCCGTACGTCCGGGTCCCCGGCCAGCCGCTCCAGCAGCCCCGGCAGCGCCGCCCACATCCCGGCGGTCATGGCGTTGCGCTTGGCCGGGTGGGCGATGACGACGGTGGCGACCCCGTCGGCGACGGTGAGGTCGAGCTGCGGCTCCATGCGCCGGATGCTATCCGGACGGTACGAACCTATGATCGGGAAGGGGCCGACAGGCGCACGCCGCCGTGTGGAGGAGTCGCTCATGGCCGCTCGCGCGGGCACACCGGAAAGCAACAAGAAGCTCAGCCGCGGCTTCGGCTGGCTGGCCGTCCTGGGCGTCATTCTCGTGCTCGGCGGCATCGTCGGCCTGGTCTACACGGGCCTGGCCACCCTCACCTCGATGCTCCTCTTCGGCTGGCTGCTGCTCGTCGGCGGCCTCGTCGGGCTGCTCCAGGCGGTGCAGTCACGCGGTTCGAACTTCTTCTGGCTCGGCGTCGTGGTCGCGGCGCTCAACCTGGCGGCCGGGATCGTCGTCATCCGCCACCCCGAAGGCACCGCCGAGGCGCTGACGATGTTCGCCGCGCTGCTCTTCCTGACCGGCGGCGTCTTCCGGCTGGTCGGCAGCGTGGTGGTGCGCGGCCCGCAGTTCGGCTGGACGCTGGTGCAGGGCGCCTTCGGCGTACTGCTCGGCCTCCTGGTGCTCTTCGACTGGCCGCACAGCAGCCTGTACGTCCTGGGCACCTTCTTCTCCCTCGCCCTGCTCTTCGACGGACTCGGCCTGATCGCGATCGGGACGGGCGGCCGTCAGATGGTCAGTATGGTCGCGCCTTCGCCACCGGACGATCAAGAAGAGGTACCCAACTGACACCAGTGCGGGTGAAGTGGTCAGAGGCGACCGAATTCGGCTGACTTGTGTTCAGTAGCTCGGTGCCGACCAGCGCGTTCCCAACACTCGACACGTGGTGACGAGAGAAGACGCACCGGCAGGGTACGAGGGAGTGTGGCGCTTCACCGCCCCGGCGGCGGACGCCTCCGTACCGGAAGCCAGGCACGCCGTCCGTGATCTGCTGAACCGCCAGCGTGTACCCGCTCACGACGACCTGGTGCAGGGCCTCCTGCTCATCGTCTCCGAGCTGGTCACCAACGCCGTACGGCACGCCGCGCTGCTCTCCCCGCAGCTCGCCGTCGAGGTGGCGATCGGGACGGAGTGGATCAAGGTGTCCGTCGAGGACGACCACCCCTACCGGCCCAAGGCCCTGGAACGGGACTACGCGCAGACCGGCGGCCGCGGCCTGCTGCTCGTACGGGAGATCACCGCCGAGGCCGGCGGGACGTGCGACATCGAGCACACGGCGAGCGGCGGGAAGGTCATCTGGGTCGCGCTGCCGCTGGCGGGGGCGGCCCTCACCAGCCCGCGGCCGGGCCCGTCAGCTCTCTGATCGCCGGACGCGCCGCGTCCAGCACCGTCATGAACCACGCCGAGAACGGCGCCCGCGCGTGCCGCTCGGCCAGTTCGTCCGGTGTCACGAACGACGTCTCGCCGACCTCCTCCGGATCGGGCCGCAGCGCGCTCTGCGCCAGCCCGACGAAGAGGTGGTTGTACTCCTGCTCGACCAGGCCCGAGTCGGGGTCCGGGTGGTTGTAGCGGACCGTGCCGGCCTCGGCCAGCAGCGACGGGGAGATCCCCAGCTCCTCGTGCGTCCGGCGGGCGGCGGCGGCGAACGGCGACTCGCCGGGGTAGGGGTGCCCGCAGCAGGTGTTGGACCAGACACCGGGGGAGTGGTACTTGCCGAGCGCCCGGCGCTGGAGCAGCAGCCGCCCGGTCTCGTCGAAGAGGAAGACGGAGAACGCGCGGTGCAGACGGCCGGGAGCCTGATGGGCGGAGAGCTTCTCCGCCGTGCCGATGGTATTGCCGTCCTCGTCGACCAGCTCGAGAAGGATCTCTTGCGCTGTGCCGTTCGACGAGCTGTTGGCCGCGGTGACTGGTGTGCTCGGCATGACCATCCTTCGCATCGGTTCCCGGCGTCCAAGTCTGCCGTACAAAAGCGTCTTGTCCGTACTTCACGACCCTTGAGCATGTCCGCCCCCGCCGCCTGCGCGCGGCGGAGGCGGACGGCCCGTCAGCTCAAGACGGCGGCCGGCCGCAGTACATAGCCGGTGTAGCCGTACTCCGTGCCGTACTCCTCCCGCACCGCGATCTCCTCGCGGGTCGCGGCGAGCGCCGCCGCCATTCCGGGCGTGGCGGGGTCGGCCGCGCCGGCGCGCGCGGCGAGCGGGACGTAGTACTCGTCCCAGTCGCTCCCGGGCTGCTCGTACACCCCGAGGACCGCGTACCCGGCCGTGACGGCCGCGGCGGTGTTCCCGGCCCGGTCGCGCAGCGCGTAGTGCCGGTCCCAGAACGTACGTGCGCCGAGTGACGGCTCCTCGGTCGTCCACTCGCACTCGGTGACGACGAGCGCGCCGCCGGGCGCGACCAGGCGCCGCCACTTCTCCAGCGCGGTGTCGAAGCCGATGCTGTAGACGGAGCTCTCCGCCCAGACGAGGTCGAACGAGCCGTCCGGAAAGGGAAGTTCGCCCATGTCGGCCTCGGCGGTACGGATCGAGCCGTCGAGCCCGCGGGCTTCGGCGGCGCTCCGCAGCTCGGCCAGGAACGGCGCGTACAGGTCGACGGCCGTCACCTGCGCGCCGCACTCCGCCGCCAGCAGCAGCGACGCCCGGCCGGGGCCGCAGCCCAGGTCGAGCACGCGGGGACGGGGCGGCACAGGTCCGGCGAGGGAGAGGAGACGGCGGGTGGTGGCGTCCGAGCCGGGTCCCTGGCGCGGCAGCCCGCGGTGCAGGGTCATGAAAGCTTCGAACACGGCGTTGTCGGTCAACGTGGAGAACCCTTTGGTGTGAGGGCCCCGGCCGGCGTGCGCCGTGACGTGCGCGGACGCGGCGCGCGAAGACGTACGCGTACGTGCGGGAGGTCGCGACGAAGCGGTCAGCCGAGAGCCCGGGAGTCGAGGACGAACCGGACACTGCTCGCAGCAGCATCGACCATGACGGCCATCGCACCTCAACTCCCTTCCATGTCCCCGAGACGCATTCGTCTGCGCGAAGACCCTAACAGCCCACCGGTGTCAGCGGCAGAGCCTCGCCTCGTGCTCCGCGTGCCCGCGCGGCTCCAGCTGGAACGTGCAGTGCTCGACGTCGAAGTGGTCGCCGAGGCAGCCCTGGAGCGCGTGCAGCATCTTCTCGTGCCCCACCGAGTCCAGGAAGTCCTGACTCACCACGACGTGCGCGGACAGCACCGGCATGCCCGAGGTGATCGTCCAGGCGTGCAGGTCGTGTACGTCGTCGACGCCCGGCAGATCGAGTATGTGCTCCCGCACCTCCGCCATGTCCACGCCCTTGGGCGCGATCTCCAGGAGCACGCTCAGCGTCTCCCGCAGCAGCTTCCAGGTGCGCGGCACGATCATGAGGCCGATCACGAGCGAGGCGATGGGGTCGGCCGCCTGCCAGCCGGTCGCCATGATGACGCCGGCCGAGATCAGCACCGTCACCGAGCCCAGGGTGTCCGCGAGCACCTCGAGGAAGGCGCCCCGGACGTTGAGGCTGTCCTTCTGGCCCCTCATCAGCAGCGACAGCGAGATCATGTTCGCCACCAGGCCGACCAGCGCGAAGACGACCGCCGTACCGCTCTTGGTCTCGGCGGGCGTGATGAAGCGGTCGACGGCCTCGAAGAGCAGGAAGCCGCCGACGCCCAGCAGCAGCAGACAGTTCGCGAGCGCGGCGAGGATCTCGGCCCTGGCGTAGCCGTAGGTGGCCTTGGTGGTGGCCGGGCGGTTCGCGAAGTGGATGGCCAGGAGCGCCATCGCGAGCCCCAGCGCGTCCGTCGCCATGTGGGCCGCGTCGGCGATCAGTGCCAGCGAGTTGGCGAGCAGGCCGCCCACGATCTCGGCCGTCATGACGGTCAGGGTGATGCCGAGCGCGACCCGCAGCCGCCCCTTGTACGCGGCGGCCGCCGTCCCGGTGGGCGGCGGCCCCCCGTGCGTATGCCCGTGATCGTGCCCAGCCCCCATGAAGTACGCCTCCCCGGTGGTGCGAATGGTCGTGCCGAGGTGCCAGTGAACTACGGGCCGGGGGTATGCGCAACACGGGGCTGAACACCGTTGTCATGTGCCCTGACCTGCGGAAACGGCTCGCAGGTCAGGGCGTCGGCACGGTCAGTCCCGGGCGGCTTCGGGATGCCGCAGCAGCCAGCCCTCCCACGCCGACGCGACCATTTCCCGTACGCCGCGTCCGGCCGTCCAGCCCAGCTCCTTGGCGATCAGATCGGACGAGGCGACCGCCTTCGCCGCGTCACCGGGGCGGCGCGGTCCGACCTCCGGGGCGAGCGTCGAACCGGTGATCTCGCTCACCAGGTCCGCCAGCTCGCGCACCGAGACGCCTTCGCCGCGGCCGATGTTGTACGTCAGGTCCGTCTGCTCCTCGCGCGCGGTGAGCGCCCGGGCGACGGACAGGTGCGCGTCGGCGAGGTCGGCGACGTGGATGTAGTCGCGGACACAGGTGCCGTCGGGCGTCGGATAGTCCGCCCCGAAGATCCGCGGGGCCTCGCCGCGCGTGATCCGGTCGAAGAACATCGGGACGATGTTGTAGACCCCGGTGTCGGCCAGCTCAGGCCGCGCCGCACCGGCGACGTTGAAGTAGCGCAGGGACGCCGTGGAGAAGCCGTGCGCCCGGCCCGCCGCCCGCACGAGCCACTCGCCGGCCAGCTTGGTCTCGCCGTACGGATTGATCGGCGCGCAGGGGGTGTCCTCCGAGATGAGCTCCGCGTCGGGCACCCCGTACACGGCGGCGGAGGAGGAGAACACGAACCGGCGCACACCGGCCGCCGCGACGGCCTCCAGCAGCACTGTGAGTCCGTACACATTCTCCCGGTAGTAGAGCAGCGGCTTCTCGACCGACTCCCCGACCTGCTTGCGCGCCGCGAGATGCACCACACCCGTGACGCCGTGCTCGGCGAGCGTCCGGTCGAGCAGCTCCCGGTCCAGCACCGAGCCGCGTACGAGCGCCATGTCCCCGGGCAGCCGGTGCGGGAGCCCGGACGACACGTCGTCCAGGACGACCACCCGCTCACCCGCCGCCGCCATGGTCAGCGCCACATGCGCACCGATGTAACCCGCACCACCCGTGATCAGCCATGTCATAACGGCCACCCTAGGGTGTCCGGGGACCGCCGGAGGCCGCGGTTTGTGGGGCGGGGCCCCCATCCCCCAAGATGATCTCGGTCGGCCGGACCCCTTCCCGGACCGGTCTTATCGGGGCGTGAACGGGCCGTGAACTCCTGCTTCCGTACATCCGATAACCTCTGCCGACATGCCGCCGCGCCCGTGCCGGGCCGGAACGCCGCATGCCACGCATGGCCAGCCCCTGCCCAGCGCCAAGGAGTGAGTTCGTCTGTCGACCGCCATCCTCACCGGTCCGCCGGTACCCGGATCGCCGCTCGAGGGCGATCTGCGGTCGCTGGGATTCGACGTACGGTCCGCCTCCGACGCGGAGGAGACCGCGCGGCTCCTCGACGCGACGCCCGCCGGTGAGCGGGTCGCCCTCGTCGACCCGCGCTTCGTCGGCCACGTCCACGCGCTGCGTCTCGCGCTGACGGATCCCCGCTTCCCGGCCGCCGCGGCCCCCGGCGCGCTCACCGCGCGGCCCGAGGCCCGCGCCGCGCTGGTCCGCGCCGTGCGCGGCGCCGCGGGCGGGCCCGACGCCGTGGCGCAGGCGCTCGACGCGGACGGCACCGAGGTGCGGCGGCCCGAGCTCGGCTCGCTGGTCGCGGTCGTCGCCGCGGACGACGAGGAGCGCGCGCGGGCCCGCGCCGCCGTCGCCGCCGTCGACGAGGAGGCCGTACGGCTGCGTACCGCCGTGAAGTCGCGCGACGGTTTCTTCACCACCTTCTGCATCAGCCCGTACTCCCGCTACCTCGCGCGCTGGTGCGCCCGCCGGGGCTTCACCCCGAACCAGGTCACCACCGCCTCGCTGATCACCGCGCTCGTCGCGGCGGGCTGCGCGGCGACCGGCACCCGCGGCGGGTACGTCGCGGCCGGCGTGCTGCTGCTCTTCTCCTTCGTCCTGGACTGCACCGACGGGCAGCTCGCCCGCTACTCGCTCCAGTACTCGACGATGGGCGCCTGGCTCGACGCGACCTTCGACCGCGCCAAGGAGTACGCGTACTACGCGGGCCTGGCGCTCGGAGCCGCCCGGGGCGGGGACGACGTGTGGGCCCTGGCGCTCGGCGCGATGGTCCTCCAGAGCTGCCGCCACATCGTGGACTTCTCCTTCAACGAGGCGAACCACGACGCGGAGTCCAACACCAGCCCGACCGCCGCCCTCTCCGACAGGCTCGACAGCGTCGGCTGGACGGTCTGGCTGCGCCGGATGATCGTCCTGCCGATCGGCGAGCGCTGGGCCATGATCGCGGTCCTGACCGCCGTCACCACCCCGCGAACCGTCTTCTACGCCCTGCTCGTCGGATGCGCCCTCGCCGCGCTCTACACCACGGCCGGCCGCGTGCTGCGCTCGCTGACCCGCAGGGCGCGCCGCACCGACCGGGCCGCGCAGGCACTCGCGGACCTCGCGGACAGCGGACCGGTCGCCGAGATCGTCGCGGCCCGGGGACCACGCCTCAAGGGCGCCTTCACCGCCCCGGTCGTCGCCGCGGCCGGCACCGCCGCCCTGCTGGTCACGGCGCTCACCCAGCCCGTCGGCGGCGCGCAGCTGATCGCCGCCGCCGTCCTCTACGCCGTGCTCTCCGGCACAGCCGTCGCGCGGCCCCTCAAGGGCGCCCTCGACTGGCTGGTCCCGCCCCTGTTCCGGGCGGCCGAGTACGGCACGATCCTGATCCTCGCCGCCCGCTCCGAAGTGAACGGGGCACTGCCTGCCGCCTTCGGGCTGGTGTCGGCCGTCGCCTACCATCACTACGACACGGTGTACCGCATCCGGGGCGGCACGGGCGCACCGCCCCAGTGGCTGGTGCGGACGATCGGCGGGCACGAGGGCCGGACGCTTGCAGTGGTGATCCTCACCACCCTCCTGGCCCAGCAGAACACAGACCTCACCTTGGCGCTCACGGCACTCGCCGTGTCCGTGGCGCTTGTGGTGCTCATGGAGTCCATCCGCTTCTGGGTGTCCTCCGGAGCACCCGCAGTACATGACGAAGGAGAACTCGCATGATCGGCCTCGTACTGGCTGCCGGCGCCGGCCGGCGTCTGCGTCCCTACACGGACACCCTCCCGAAGGCCCTGGTGCCTGTGGACGGTGAGACGACCGTCCTCGACCTGACCCTGGGCAACTTCGCCGAGGTCGGCCTGACCGAGGTCGCCATCGTCGTCGGCTACCGCAAGGAGGCCGTCTACGCGCGCAAGGAGGCCCTTGAGGCGAAGTACGGCCTCAAGATCACCCTCGTCGACAACGACAAGGCCGAGGAGTGGAACAACGCCTACTCCCTGTGGTGCGCGCGTGACGTCCTCAAGCAGGGCGTGATCCTCGCCAACGGCGACACCGTCCACCCGGTCTCCGTCGAGAAGACGCTGCTCGCCGCCCGCGGCAAGGGCCAGAAGATAATCCTCGCCCTCGACACGGTGAAGAACCTCGCCGACGAGGAGATGAAGGTCATCACGCAGGACGGCAAGGGCGTCCAGCGGATCACCAAGCTGATGGACCCGGCGACCGCCACCGGTGAGTACATCGGCGTCACGCTGATCGAGCCCGAGGCCGCCGAGGAGCTGGCCGACGCGCTGAAGACGACGTTCGAGCGCGACCCCGACCTCTACTACGAGGACGGCTACCAGGAGCTGGTCAACCGCGGCTTCACCGTCGACGTGGCTCCCATCGGGGAAGTGACGTGGGTCGAGATCGACAACCACGACGACCTCGCGAAGGGCCGTGAGATCGCGTGCCAGTACTGACCCGACTCATCCCGTCCCCGGTCGTCGTCGACATCAGCTGCGGCGCCATGGACGACCTGGCCGGCCTCCTGGCCGACCAGCGGATCTCCGCCTCGGGCAAGCTGGCGATCGCCACCAGCCCCGGCTCCGGGCTGGCCCTGCGCGACAAGCTCGCGCCGGTGCTGCCCGGCGCCGACTGGTACGCGGTCGCCGACGGCACGATCGACTCCGCCGTACAGCTCGCCGACGACATCAAGGGCAAGCGGTACGACGCCGTCGTCGGCCTCGGCGGCGGCAAGATCATCGACGTGACGAAGTACGCGGCGGCCCGGGTCGGCCTGCCGATGGTCGCCGTCGCGACGAACCTGTCGCACGACGGTCTGTGCTCACCGGTGTCCATCCTGGACAACGACAACGGCCGGGGCTCCTACGGCGTACCGACTCCCATCGCCATGGTCATCGACCTCGATGTGATCCGTGACGCCCCGGTCCGGTTCATCCGGTCCGGCATCGGCGACGCGATCTCCAACATCTCGGCGATCGCGGACTGGGAGCTGTCCCACCGGGTCAACGGCGAGCCGGTCGACGGACTGGCCGCCGCCATGGCCCGTACGGCGGGAGAGGCCGTGCTCCGCCACCCCGGCGGGGTCGGCACCGACGAGTTCCTCACGGTCCTCGCGGAGTCCCTGGTGCTCTCCGGCATCGCCATGTCGATCAGCGGCGACAGCCGCCCGTCGTCCGGCGCGTGCCACGAGATCAGCCACGCCTTCGACCTGCTCTACCCCAAGCGGGCCGCCAGCCACGGCGAGCAGGTCGGCATCGGCGCGGCCTTCGCCATGCACCTGCGGGGCGCGACCGAGCAGTCCGGGCTCTTCGCCGAGGTACTGCACCGGCACGGCCTGCCGGTGCTGCCCGAGGAGATCGGCTTCAGCGTCGACGAGTTCGTCAAGGCCGTCGAATACGCACCGCAGACCCGCCCGGGACGCTTCACCATCCTGGAGCACCTCGACCTGTCCGCAGACCAGATCAAGGACGCTTACGCCGACTATGTCAAGGCCATCAGTAGCTGAACTCCGTCCGGTCGTTCACCCCGAGGGTGTGAAGGACCGGCGCAGCGGTGAGCACTGGGCCGGGCGCATGTACATGCGGGAGATCTCGCTGCACATCGACCCGTACCTGGTGAACACCAAGATCACGCCGAACCAGCTCACGTACCTCATGGTCGTCGTGGGCGTGCTCGGCGGCGCGGCCCTGCTGATCCCCGGTCCGACCGGTGCGATCCTCGCGGTGGTGCTGTTCCAGATCTATCTGCTGCTCGACTGCGTCGACGGGGAGGTGGCCCGCTGGCGCAAGCAGACCTCGATCACCGGGGTCTACCTGGACCGCATCGGCCACTACCTGTGCGAGGCGGCCCTGCTGGTCGGCTTCGGCCTGCGCGGCGCGGACCTGTTCGGCGCCGGCCGGCCCGAGTGGCTGTGGGCGTTCCTGGGAACGCTGGCCGCGCTCGGCGCGATCCTGATCAAGGCCGAGACGGACCTGGTCGACGTGGCCCGTACGCGCAGCGGTCTGCCCGCCGTGAAGGACGAGGCGTCCGTGCCCCGCTCCTCCGGTCTGGCGCTGGCGCGCAGGCTGGCCGCGGCGCTGAAGTTCCACCGCCTGGTCGGCGGGATCGAGGCGAGCCTGTTCATCCTGGTCGTCGCGATCCTCGACTTCGTCCAGGGCGATCTGTTCTTCAGCCGTCTCGGGATCGCCGTCCTGGCCGGGATCGCGATCGTGCAGACCTTCCTGCACCTCGTGTCCATCCTCGCTTCGAGCAGGCTGAAGTGACGGGCGCGGACACGGGCGCGGGTCTGAAGGTCGGCGCCGTCGTCATCACGATGGGCAACCGGCCGGACGAGCTGCGCGCCCTCCTCGACTCGGTCGCCAAGCAGGACGGCGACCGCGTCGAGGTGGTCGTGGTCGGCAACGGCTCCCCGGTCACCGGCGTCCCCGAGGGCGTACGGACAGTCGAGCTGCCGGAGAACCTGGGCATCCCGGGCGGCCGCAACGCCGGAATCGAGGCGTTCGGCCCCAGCGGCGCCGAGATGGACATCCTGCTCTTCCTCGACGACGACGGCCTGCTGGCCCACCACGACACGGCCGAGCTGTGCCGCCGGGCCTTCGCCGCCGACCCGAAGCTCGGCATCATCAGCTTCCGCATCGCGGACCCGGAGACGGGCGAGACGGCACGCCGCCACGTTCCCCGGCTCCGCGCGGCCGACCCGATGCGCTCCTCGCGCGTGACGACCTTCCTCGGCGGCGCGAACGCCGTGCGGACCAAGGTCTTCGCCGAGGTCGGCGGGCTGCCCGACGAGTTCTTCTACGCCCACGAGGAGACCGACCTCGCGTGGCGGGCGCTCGACGCCGGCTGGATGATCGACTACCGCTCGGACATGGTCCTGTACCACCCGACGACCGCTCCCTCCCGGCACGCCGTCTACCACCGCATGGTGGCGAGGAACCGGGTGTGGCTGGCGCGGCGCAATCTGCCGGCCCCGCTGGTCCCGGTCTACCTGGGCGTGTGGCTGCTGCTCACGCTGGCGCGGCGGCCCTCGGTACCCGCTCTGAAGGCATGGTTCGGAGGGTTCAAGGAGGGGTGGACGACCTCCGCCGGACCGCGCCGTCCGATGAGATGGCGTACCGTCTGGCGCCTGACCCGGCTCGGCCGACCTCCTGTCATCTGAGAAGCTCGGGTCTGAAACCATCGGGGGCACGCGGGACGTGCTGTCCGATCCTGCGCCCTCCTGCCTGCGCATCTTGAACACGAAAGTTTCAACTTGTGAGTGACACAACCCGTGACGGTGCGGTCGCGACGAGCGCCCCGCCATCTCCCGACGACGGCCTGACCCCGGCGGAGCTCGCCGCGAAGTACGGCCTGTCGGTGAGCGGTGCCCGGCCGGGGCTGATCGAGTACGTCCGGCAGCTGTGGGGCCGGCGCCACTTCATCCTCGCGTTCTCCCAGGCGAAGCTGACCGCCCAGTACAGCCAGGCCAAGCTCGGCCAGCTCTGGCAGGTGGCGACTCCGCTGCTGAACGCCCTCGTGTACTTCCTGATCTTCGGTCTGATCCTGGAGGCCGACCGGGGCATGCAGCGGGAGGTCTACGTTCCCTTCCTGGTCACGGGCGTGTTCGTCTTCACCTTCACCCAGAGCTCGGTCATGGCCGGCGTCCGGTCCATCTCCGGCAACCTGGGCCTGGTGCGGGCGCTGCACTTCCCGCGCGCCTCGCTGCCGATCTCCTTCGCCCTCCAGCAGCTCCAGCAGCTGATGTTCTCGATGATCGTGCTCGTGATCATCGCGGTCGCCTTCGGCAGCCTCCCCTCGATGTCGTGGCTGCTGGTGCTGCCCGCGCTGGCGCTGCAGTTCCTCTTCAACATCGGCCTGGCGCTGATCATGGCGCGGCTGGGCAGCAAGACGCCCGACCTCGCGCAGCTCATGCCGTTCGTGATGCGTACGTGGATGTACGCGTCGGGCGTGATGTTCTCCATCCCAGCGATGCTGAAGGACAAGGACCTGCCCGGCTGGGTCACCGACGTGCTCCAGTGGAACCCGGCGGCCGTCTACATGGACCTCATCCGCTTCGGTCTGATCGACGGGTACGGCTCCGACAACCTGCCCCCGCACGTCTGGGCGGTCGCCCTCGGCTGGGCGCTGCTGATCGGCGGGGCGGGCTTCGTGTACTTCTGGAAGGCTGAGGAGCGGTACGGCCGTGGCTGATGACAACAAGCAGGGACGCATCCCGACCGTCATCGCGGACGACGTGCACATCGTGTACCGCGTCAACGCCGGCGCGGGCGGCCGGGGCAGCGCCACCGCCGCCCTGAACCGCATCATGAAGCGCGGCAAGGGCGACTCACCCGGCGTACGCAAGGTGCACGCCGTCAAGGGTGTCTCCTTCACGTCGTACCGGGGCGAGGCGATCGGCCTGATCGGCACGAACGGTTCGGGCAAGTCGACCCTGCTGCGTGCCATCGCGGGTCTTCTGCCGACCGAGCAGGGCAAGGTGTACACCGACGGGCAGCCCTCGCTGCTGGGCGTGAACGCGGCGCTGATGAACGACCTGACCGGCGAGCGCAACGTCATCCTCGGCGGTCTCGCCATGGGCATGACGCGCGAGCAGATCCGTGAGCGCTACCAGTCGATCGTCGACTTCTCCGGCATCAACGAGAAGGGCGACTTCATCACGCTGCCCATGCGGACCTACTCCTCCGGCATGGCGGCGCGCCTGCGCTTCTCCATCGCCGCCGCCAAGGACCACGACGTGCTGATGATCGACGAGGCGCTGGCGACGGGGGACCGCAAGTTCCAGATCCGCTCCGAGCAGCGCATCCGCGAGCTGCGCAAGGAGGCCGGCACGGTCTTCCTGGTCAGCCACAGCAACAAGTCGATCAGGGACACCTGCGACCGCGTCCTGTGGCTGGAGAAGGGCGAGCTGCTGATGGACGGTCCGACGGACGAGGTCCTCAAGGCGTACGAGAAGGAGACCGGCCGCTAGGTCCGGGTTCGGTGCCCCCGCCGGTCGAAACCGGCGGGGGTTCCGCGTGTCCGCGCGGCGCGAGCGGTCCGGCGCGCCGTACGATGCCGGAATCGTCAACTCCCGTAACCTTCGGGAAGGTTGAGGCATTTCGCCGCCTTGGTGCGTTGTGCCCAGCACCCCGGGACATTGCTCGCCGCTGTACAACGTAAGCTGTACCGGCGGGCGGCGTGTCCGAAATGGGATGTATTAGGTCGACAGTGTAGAACGGGAGATGTGACGGCAATGGCTATGGAACCTCTCCAGCTCGAAGACGCTTGCGCCGTCCCCGCCCCGGGCAGCCGGCGATGACCGGAACCCGGCCCGTGCGCACCGGCGCACCCGCGCGTCCGACCCTGGCCAAGGCCGCCGAAGAGAACTTCCCGGTGGCTCCCTTCTTCCTGCCGCGCGCCTGGCGGGACGACCTGATGGCCGTCTACGGCTACGCCCGGCTCGTCGACGACATCGGCGACGGCGACCTCGCCCCCGGCGGCGCCGACGCCCGCCTGCTCGGCGTCGATCCGGCCCTGACCGACGACCGCCTGGCCGTGCTCGACGCCTTCGAGGCCGACCTGCGCCGCGTCTTCGCCACCTCGGGCGAAGGCCCCCGGCACCCGCTCCTGCGCGCCCTCGTGCCGACCGTGCGGCGCTGCTCGCTCACCCCCGAGCCGTTCCACGGACTCATCGAGGCCAACCGCCAGGACCAGCTCGTACGCCGCTACAAGACGTACGACGAGCTGCTCGCGTACTGCGAGCTGTCGGCGAACCCGGTCGGCCGGCTGGTCCTCTCGATCACCGGCACGTCGAGCCCCGAGCGGATCCGCCGCTCCGACGCGGTGTGCACCGCCCTCCAGATCGTCGAACACCTCCAGGACGTCGCCGAGGACCTCGGCCGCGACCGGATCTACCTGCCCGCCGACTCCATGGCGCGCTTCCGCGTCGACGAGGCCGACCTGGCCGCGCCGACCGCCAACGCGTCGGTGCGCTCCCTGATCGCGTACGAAGTCCAGCGCGCCCACGGCCTGCTGGACGAGGGCAGTCCGCTCGTGGCCAGTGTCGACGGCAGGCTGAGACTGCTGCTCGCCGGTTTCGTCGGCGGCGGGCGCGCCGCCCTGGCCGCGATCGCCGCCGCCGGCCACGACGTGCTCCCCGGACCGCCCAAGGCCACCAGGCTCAGCGTGCTGCGCGCAGCGGGAGCTGTCCTGCGACGAGACCCGAGAAAGGGGTGAGCCGGCCCGTGGAAGGACTCGTGCAGATGTCCGCACCGGTACTCGCCGCGTACAGCTACTGCGAGACCGTCACCGGACAGCAGGCGCGCAACTTCGCGTACGGCATCAGACTGCTGCCGACGGACAAGCGCAACGCCATGTCCGCCCTCTACGCGTTCTCGCGGCGCGTGGACGACATCGGTGACGGCGTGCTGGATCCGGCCGTGAAGCAGGCGCGGCTCGAGGAGACCCGCTCCCTGCTCGACCGCGTCCGGGCGGGCACCGTCGACGACGACGACACCGATCCCGTCGCCGTGGCGCTGACCGACACCGCGCGCCGCTTCCCGATCCCGCTGGAGGGGCTCGACGAGCTCATCGACGGCGTGCTCATGGACGTGCGCGGCGAGACCTACGAGACCTGGGACGACCTGAAGGTCTACTGCCGGTGCGTCGCGGGGGCCATCGGGCGGCTCTCGCTCGGCGTGTTCGGCACCCAGGCGGCTCTGCGCTCCACCGAACGCGCCTCCGAGTACGCCGACACGCTCGGCCTCGCCCTCCAGCTCACCAACATCCTGCGCGACGTGCGCGAGGACGCCGGGAACGGCCGTACCTACCTGCCCGCCGACGACCTCGCGAAGTTCGGCTGCTCGGCGGGTTTCCGGAGCGCCACCCCGCCCGACGGGTCCGACTTCACCGGCCTCGTGCACTTCGAAGTACGCCGGGCCCGCGCCCTGTTCGCCGAGGGCTACCGGCTGCTGCCCCTGCTCGACCGGCGATCCGGCGCGTGCGTGGCGGCCATGGCCGGCATCTACCGGCGGCTCCTCGACCGCATCGAGCGCGACCCCCTGGCCGTGCTGCGCGGCCGGGTCTCGCTGCCGGGGCACGAGAAGGCGTACGTCGCGGTGCGCGGCCTCTCCGGACTCGACGCCCGGAACATCTCGCGCACCCAGCTCAGGAGGCGGGTGTGACGGGGCCCGTGCCGGCCGGCCGGCCGCATCCGCGCACGAGCGGCGGGGCCCCCGCCACGGCGGACCGCCGCCCGCACACCGAGATCCGCCGGGAGGACGTATGACGCGCGGCGCCACACCCGGACGGCCGGGCGTGCCCGCCCCGTCACCCGGCGACGCGGCGGGCCACGCCGTCGTCGTCGGAGGAGGGCTCGCCGGTGTCACGGCCGCCCTCCGGCTGGCCGACGCGGGCCTGCGGGTGACGCTCCTGGAGGGGCGCCCGCGCCTGGGCGGCCTCGCCTTCTCGTTCCGCCGGGGCGAGCTCACGGTCGACAACGGCCAGCACGTCTACCTCCGCTGCTGCACCGCCTACCGGTGGTTCCTCGACCGGGTGAAGGGGGCCGCTCTCGCGCCGTTGCAGAGCCGGCTCGACGTGCCGGTGCTCGACGTCGGCCGGGCCGCGGGGCCCCGGCTCGGACGCCTGCGCCGCACGGCGCTGCCCGTGCCGCTGCACCTGGCCGCGAGCCTGGCGACGTATCCGCACCTGTCGCCCGTCGAGCGCGTGAGCGTGGGACGGGCCGCCCTCGCCCTGAAGAAGCTCGATCCGGCCGATCCCGCCCTGGACGGGGTGGACTTCGCCACCTGGCTGGGCCGCCACGGGCAGTCGCCGCGCACCGTCGAGGCGCTGTGGGACCTCGTCGGCGTCGCGACCCTCAACGCGACCGCGCCCCACGCCTCCCTCGGCCTCGCCGCCATGGTCTTCAAGACGGGGCTGCTCTCCGAGCCCGGCGCCGCCGACATCGGCTGGGCCCACGTACCCCTCGGCGACCTGCACGACACACTCGCCCGCAAGGCGCTGGACGCGGCCGGTGTACTCACCCGGACGCGCGCCCGGGTCGCCTCCGTCTCCCGCGCCGCGAACGGCGGCTGGGAGATCGGGACGGCGGGGGAGCGGATCGAGGCCGACGCCGTCGTGCTCGCCGTACCGCAGCACGAGACGCACGCGCTGCTCCCCGAAGGCGTCGTCGAGGACCCGGACCGGTTCCTCGACATCGGCACCGCGCCGATCCTCAACGTCCACGTCGTGTACGACCGTCAGGTGCTGCGCCGGCCCTTCTTCGCCGCGCTCGGCAGCCCCGTCCAGTGGGTCTTCGACCGTACGGAGTCCTCCGGCCTCAAGGGCGGCGGCCAGTACCTCGCCCTCTCCCAGTCGGCGGCCCAGGACGAGATCGACATTCCCGTCGCCGAGCTGCGCGCCCGCTACCTGCCCGAACTGGAGCGCCTGCTGCCCGCCACGCGCGGCGCGGGCGTACGCGACTTCTTCGTCACCCGGGAGCGGACAGCGACGTTCGCCCCCACCCCCGGCGTCGGACGGCTGCGCCCCGGCGCCCGTACGCACGCGCCCGGCCTGTACCTGGCCGGCGCGTGGACCGCCACCGGATGGCCCGCGACCATGGAGGGCGCCGTGCGCAGCGGCATCACCGCGGCCGGCGCGGCCCTCGCCGAACTCGGCCGCGCCCATGAACATCCGTTGCAGGAGGCGGTATGAGCACTGGCATGGAAACAAGAGGAGAGTCTGTGACCCCGGCGAACACGGTCGACGACACCACGGTGGACATCGCCGCCCTTCTGGAGCGCGGCCGCACGTTGTCCACTCCGGTGCTGAAGGCCGCCGTGGAACGGCTCGCGCCGCCCATGGACACCGTCGCGGCGTACCACTTCGGGTGGATCGACGCCCAGGGGCGGCCCGCCGACGGCGACGGCGGCAAGGCCGTGCGCCCGGCGCTCGCGCTGCTGTCGGCCGAGGCGGCGGGCGCGCCGCCCGAGGTCGGCGTACCCGGCGCGGTCGCCGTCGAACTCGTGCACAACTTCTCCCTGCTGCACGACGACCTGATGGACGGCGACGAGCAGCGCAGGCACCGCGACACCGTGTGGAAGGTGCACGGGCCCGCGCAGGCGATCCTCGTCGGCGACGCCCTCTTCGCCCTCGCCAACGAGCTGCTGCTGGAGATCGGCACCGTCGAGGCGGGTCGCGCCACGCGCCGGCTCACCACCGCGACGCGCAAGCTCATCGACGGACAGGCCCAGGACATCTCCTTCGAGCACCGCGAGCGGGTCACCGTCGAGGAGTGCCTGGAGATGGAGGGCAACAAGACGGGTGCGCTGCTGGCCTGCGCCGTGTCCATCGGCGCGGTGCTCGGCGGGGCCGACGACCGCACGGCCGACCGTCTGGAGGCGTACGGCTACCACCTCGGTCTCGCCTTCCAGGCCGTCGACGACCTGCTGGGCATCTGGGGCGACCCGGACGCCACCGGCAAGCAGACCTGGAGCGACCTGCGCCAGCGCAAGAAGTCCCTGCCCGTCGTGGCGGCGCTGGCGGCCGGCGGCCCGGCGTCGGCGCGGCTCGGCGAGCTGCTCGCCGCCGACGCCAAGAGCAACGACTTCGACAGCTTCTCCGAGAAGGAGTTCGCCACCAGGGCGGCGCTCATCGAGGAGGCGGGCGGCCGTGACTGGACGGCGCAGGAAGCCCGCAGGCAGCATGCCGTCGCCATCGAGGCGCTGGACGGCGTCGACATGCCCTCGCAGGTCCGTGCGCAGCTCACCGCGCTCGCGGACTTCGTCGTCGTACGAAAGAGATGATCAGCATCCGCCTCATATAACTCGCATGTCGCCGTCCGGTGCCGGGTTCCGCCGTGAACCCCGCACCGGACGACGTCGGACCCCAGCACAGCAGACGACCAACTGCCACGAAGGGGAAACCATGACAGCGACGACCGACGGAAGCACCGGGGCCATGAAGCCCCGGGCAGCCGCGGCCAGCGAATTTGCCGACAGCAGCACCTGTACCGACACTCATACCCGTACCGACACCCACCCCCGTACCGACACGCACCCCCGCGCCGGCGAGCGCGCCGGCGGCAGGACGGGGAGGACCGGCGGCAGTCCGGTCACCGCCGACGTCCTGGACGCGGCGCGGCGGGCCACGGACCGCGCGGTCGCGTACCTGCTCGCCCAGCAGGACGACCAGGGCTGGTGGAAGGGCGACCTCGAGACCAATGTGACCATGGACGCCGAGGACCTGCTGCTCCGTCAGTTCCTCGGCCTGCGGGACGAGAAGACCTTCGGGGCCGCCGCACTCCACATCCGCGGCGAGCAGCGGACCGACGGGACCTGGGCCACCTTCCACGGCGGTCCCGGCGACCTCTCCACCACCATCGAGGCGTACGTCGCCCTGCGGCTCGCCGGCGACCGGCCGGACGATCCGCACATGGAGCGCGCCGCCGCCTGGGTCAGGTCGCACGGCGGCATCGCGGCGAGCCGGGTCTTCACGCGGATCTGGCTGGCGCTGTTCGGCTGGTGGAAGTGGGACGACCTGCCGGAACTGCCGCCCGAGCTGATCTTCCTGCCGCCGTGGTTCCCGCTGAACATCTACGCGTTCGGCTGCTGGGCCCGGCAGACCATCGTGCCGCTGACCGTCGTCTCGGCGAAGCGGCCCGTGCGCCCCGCGCCGTTCGCGCTCGACGAGCTGCACGCCAACCCCCGGGTGCCGAACCCGCGCGAACGCCTCGCGAAGCCCGTCAGCTGGGAAGGCGCGTTCCAGCGGCTCGACAAGGTCCTGCACGTCTACCGCAGGGTCGCGCCGGGCTGGCTGCGCGGCGCCGCGATGAAGAGCGCGGCCCGCTGGATCATCGAGCGGCAGGAGAACGACGGCTGCTGGGGCGGGATCCAGCCGCCGGCCGTGTACTCCCTGATCGCCCTGCACCTGCTCGGCTACGACCTGGACCACCCGGTGATGCGGGCGGGCCTGGAGTCGCTCGACCGGTTCGCGGTGTGGCGGGACGACGGCGCCCGCATGATCGAGGCGTGTCAGTCGCCGGTCTGGGACACCTGCCTGGCGACCATCGCGCTCGCCGACGCGGGCGTACGGCCCGACGACCCGGCCCTGGTCAAGGCCGCCGACTGGATGATGAGCGAGCAGATCGTACGACCGGGGGACTGGGCCGTACGCCGTCCCGGACTGGAGCCGGGCGGCTGGGCGTTCGAGTTCCACAACGACAACTACCCGGACATCGACGACACCGCCGAGGTGGTCCTGGCCCTGCGGCGCGTCGCGCACCCGGACCGTGCCCGGATGAACGCGACCGTCGGCCGCGCCGTCCGCTGGAACCTGGGCATGCAGTCGAAGAACGGGGCCTGGGCGGCCTTCGACGCCGACAACACCAGCGCCTTCCCCAACCGGCTTCCCTTCTGCGACTTCGGTGAGGTCATCGACCCGCCGTCCGCCGACGTCACCGCCCACGTGGTGGAGATGATGGCGATCGAGGGCATGGCGCACCACCCGCGGGCCCGGCGCGGCATCGAGTGGCTGCTGGCCGAACAGGAGCTGAACGGGGCCTGGTTCGGACGCTGGGGCGTCAACTACGTCTACGGGACGGGGTCGGTCGTCCCGGCGCTCACTGCGGCGGGGCTGCCCACGTCCCACCCCGCGATCCGCCGTGCCGTCACCTGGCTGGAGTCCGTGCAGAACGACGACGGCGGCTGGGGCGAGGACCTGCGCTCGTACCGGGAGCCCGCCCGGGCCGGGCGCGGCGTGTCGACGGCCTCGCAGACCGCCTGGGCGCTGATGGCCCTGCTCGCGGCCGGCGAGCAGGAGGCCACGTCCGTCGAGCGGGGAGTCGCCTGGCTGGCCCGCACCCAGCGGGAGGACGGCTCCTGGGACGAGCCGCAGTTCACCGGCACCGGTTTCCCGTGGGACTTCTCCATCAACTACCACCTCTACCGGCAGGTCTTCCCGCTCACCGCTCTTGGGCGGTACGTCCACGGGGAGCCCGTCTACCCCGCCCTGAGCACGCGGGAAGGGGCCTGATGGGGCGCACGGCGGACCCGGCCGAGCCGCCGGATCCGACGAGCGGCCCGCCGGCGCCCGCACCGCTGCTGATCGCCTGCGCGCTCGGCATCGAGCGGTTCGCGCTGCGCGGCGCCGGCCGCGGGGCGCCGGAGTCGGTGACCGTACTGCGCACGGGCATGGGGCCCAGGGCGGCGGCCGCGGCCGTCCGGCGGGTCCTCGGCGAGGGCGGACCGCTCGCGGACGCGGCGGTCGTCGCCTCCGGCTTCTGCGCGGGGCTGGTCCCCGGGATGCGCCCCGGCGACCTGGTCGTGGCCCACGAGACGCGCGGGCCCCACGGCAGCTCGCCGTGCACGGACGTGGAACCGCTGGCGAAGGCACTGGGCCGGGTGGCCCCCGGACGGACCGTGCACACCGGCCCGCTGCTGGGCTCCGACCATGTCGTACGGGGCCCCGAGCGCGCCGAGCTGCGGGCCACCGGGGCGATCGCCGTGGACATGGAGTCCGCCGCGACGCTGGGCAGCGCGCTGCGCATGGGACCGCGCCCGATTGCGGCCGTACGGGTGGTAGTCGACGCCCCGGAGCACGAACTGGTCCGTATCGGGACACTTCGCGGGGGAATATCGGCCTTTCGTGTTCTCCGTGCCGTCCTACCGGCTTTCTACGAATGGCACCGTTCTTTGCTGCTCCCCAGGAGGTGAGCCAGATGGCCATGCCGCTCCGCCAGACCATCAGGGTCGGGTCTTATCTTTTCCAGCAGAAGGTCCGCAAGAGGGAGAAGTTCCCGCTCATCGTCGAGCTGGAACCGCTCTACGCCTGCAACCTCGCGTGCGAGGGCTGCGGCAAGATCCAGCATCCTGCGGGGGTCCTGAAGCAGCGCATGCCCGTCGCGCAGGCCGTGGGCGCCGTCCTGGAGTCCGGCGCCCCGATGGTCTCCATCGCGGGCGGCGAGCCGCTGATGCACCCGCAGATCGACGAGATCGTGCGCCAGTTGGTGGCGAAGAGGAAGTACGTCTTCCTCTGCACCAACGCGCTGCTGTTGCGCAAGAAGATCGAGAAGTTCACGCCCTCGCCGTACTTCGCGTTCGCCGTGCACATCGACGGGCTGCGGGAGCGGCACGACGAGTCGGTGGCGAAGGAAGGTGTGTTCGACGAGGCCGTGGCGGCGATCAAGGAAGCGAAGAAGCGCGGCTTCCGCGTCACCACCAACTCCACCTTCTTCAACACCGACACCCCGCAGACGATCATCGAGGTGCTCAACTACCTCAATGACGATCTGGCGGTGGACGAGATGATGATCTCGCCCGCCTACGCGTACGAGAAGGCTCCCGACCAGGAGCACTTCCTCGGCGTCGAGCAGACCCGGGAGCTGTTCAAGAAGGCGTTCGCGGGCGGCAACCGGCGACGCTGGCGGCTGAACCACTCGCCCCTGTTCCTCGACTTCCTGGAGGGCAAGGCCGACTTCCCGTGCACCGCGTGGGCGATCCCCAACTACTCGCTCTTCGGCTGGCAGAGGCCCTGCTACCTGATGAGCGACGGGTACGTCCCGACGTACCGGGAGCTCATCGAGGAGACCGACTGGGAGAAGTACGGCCGGGGCAAGGACCCGCGCTGCGCCAACTGCATGGCGCACTGCGGCTACGAGCCGACGGCCGTCCTCGCGACCATGGGCTCGCTCAAGGAGTCCCTGCGCGCGGTCCGCGAGACGGTGTCGGGCAGCCACGGATGACGTCCTGACCGTGGGTGAGCCCGTCGCACGGGGGCTCACCGGGCCGTCGGTCCGGCCGCCGGCGGTGCGCCGCGTCCCGCGGTGCGCCCCGGCCGGGCCGGCGGCCGCCGCGGGGACGCACCGGGCCCGGCGCCCCGGTCGGCGGGCGTAGCGGCCGCGACCGTGCCCGGGCCCATGGAGGAGAAGGCGGGCGGCCTTCGCGAAGCGCCCGCCGTCAGCGTGAGCGAAGGATTCAGAGAGGGGGCCCGAGCGTGACGATCTTGGAGAACATCAGGGGGCCGCGCGACCTGAAGGGTCTGACAGAGGCCGAAACGGGCCGGCTGGCATCCGAGATCCGGGAGTTCCTGGTCCGGGCGGTGGCCCGGACGGGCGGCCACCTCGGGCCGAACCTCGGGGTGGTGGAACTGACCGTCGCCCTGCACCGGGTGTTCGACTCGCCCGCCGACCGCGTCCTGTGGGACACCGGCCACCAGAGCTACGTGCACAAGCTGCTGACCGGCCGGCAGGACTTCTCGAAGCTCCGCGGCAAGGGCGGGCTCTCCGGCTATCCGTCGCGCGCGGAGTCCGAGCACGACGTCATCGAGAACTCGCACGCCTCGACGGTCCTCGGCTGGGCCGACGGCCTCGCCAAGGCCAACGAGGCGCTCGGCAGGAGCGACCACGTCGTCGCGGTGATCGGGGACGGCGCGCTCACCGGCGGCATGGCGTGGGAGGCGATCAACAACATCGCCGCCGCCCGCGACCGGCCGCTGATCATCGTCGTCAACGACAACGAGCGTTCGTACGCCCCCACCATCGGCGGCCTCGCCGACCACCTCGCCACGCTCCGCACGACGGACGGGTACGAGCGCTTCCTCGCCTGGGGCAAGGACGTGCTCCAGCACACCCCCGTGATCGGGCAGCCGCTGTACGGGTCGCTGCACGGGGCGAAGAAGGGCTTCAAGGACGCCTTCGCCCCGCAGGGCATGTTCGAGGACCTGGGGCTCAAGTACGTCGGGCCGGTCGACGGCCACGACATCGCGGCCGTCGAGTCGGCGCTGCACCGCGCGAAGCGGTTCCACGGGCCCGTGCTGGTGCACTGCCTCACCCAGAAGGGCCGCGGTTACGCCGCCGCCGAGCAGGACGAGGCCGACCGGTTCCACGCGGTCGGGGCCATGGACCCGCTCACCTGCGCGCCCCTCGCCCCGGCCGGCGGACCGTCCTGGACCTCGGTGTTCGGGGACGAGATCGTGCGGATCGGCGCGGAGCGCCCCGACGTCGTCGCGATCACGGCGGCCATGCTGCACCCCGTGGGACTGACGAAGTTCGCCGCGGCCTTCCCCGATCGCGTGTGGGACGTGGGCATCGCGGAACAGCACGCGGCGGTCTGCGCCGCCGGGCTCGCCACCGGAGGTCTGCACCCCGTCGTGGCCGTCTACGCCACCTTCCTCAACCGCGCCTTCGACCAGGTGCTCATGGACGTGGCCCTGCACCGGTGCGGGGTGACCTTCGTCCTCGACCGGGCAGGCGTCACCGGGACCGACGGGCCCTCGCACAACGGCATGTGGGACATGTCGCTGCTCCAGGTCGTACCCGGCCTGCGGATCGCCGCGCCCCGCGACGCCGACCAGCTGCGGGCCCAGCTCCGCGAGGCCGTGGACGTCGACGACGCGCCGACCGTCGTGCGGTTCCCCAAGGAGGCCGTGGGGCCGGTGGTGCCGGCCGTCGGCCGGGTGGGCGGGACGGACGTGCTGCGCCGGGACGGAGCGCCCGACGTCCTGCTGGTCTCCGTCGGCGCCCTCGCCCCCGTGTGCCTGGAGACCGCCGGGCTGCTGGCCGAACGCGGCATCGGGTGCACGGTCGTCGACCCGCGCTGGGTCAAGCCCGTCGACGAGCAGCTCGCACCGCTCGCGGAGCGGTACCGCCTCGTCGCGGTCGTCGAGGACAACAGCCGCAGCGGCGGCGTGGGTGCGGCCGTCGGGCAGGTGCTGCGGGACGCCGGAGTCGACGTACCGCTGCGGACGTACGGCATTCCCGAGCAGTTCCTCGCGCATGCCGGGCGCGGCGAGGTGCTGGCCGACATCGGGCTCACGCCCGCCTCGATGGCGGGCCGCATCAGCCTCGCTCTGGCGGCGGTCGAGAGCCGGGCCGCCGCGGCGGGCAGCACCGAGGAGGCCGCGCGATGACGGACGTCGCCCCCAAGGGGTTCGACCTGGCCCGGCTCCTCGCGGACCGCGGGGCCGAGCGTTACGCCCTGCACGCCAGGCACCTGAACCACCAGTTGCCCCGCATGCTCCGCACCATCGGCTTCGACAAGGTGTACGAGCGGGCCGAGGGCGCCTACTTCTGGGACGCGGAAGGCAACGACTACCTCGACATGCTGGCCGGCTTCGGCGTCATGGGGCTCGGCCGGCACCACCCCGTCGTACGCAAGGCGCTGCACGACGTCCTCGACGCCTCGCTGGCGGACCTGACGCGCTTCGACTGCCAGCCGCTGCCCGGACTCCTCGCCGAGAAGCTGCTGACGCACAGCCCCCACCTGGACCGCGTGTTCTTCGGCAACAGCGGCACGGAGGCCGTCGAGACCGCGCTGAAGTTCGCCCGGTACGCGACGGGCAGGCCCAGGATCCTGTACTGCTCCCACGCCTTCCACGGTCTGACGACGGGCTCCCTGTCCGTGAACGGCGAGGCGGGCTTCCGCGACGGCTTCGCGCCGCTGCTGCCCGACACCTCGATCGAGCTGGGCGACCTGGACGCGCTGGAGCGCGAGCTGAAGCGCGGCGACGTGGCCGGCTTCGTCGTCGAGCCGATCCAGGGCAAGGGGGTGCACGCGTGCCCGCCGGGTTTCCTGCGGGCCGCCCAGGACCTTTTGCGCCGCCACAAGGCGCTGCTGATCGCGGACGAGGTCCAGACGGGGCTCGGCCGGACGGGCGACTTCTACGCGTACCAGCACGAGGAGGGCGTCGAGCCCGATCTGCTGTGCGTCGCCAAGGCGCTCTCCGGCGGGTACGTGCCGGTCGGGGCGACCCTCGGCAAGGACTGGATCTTCAAGCGGGTCTACTCCTCCATGGACCGCGTGCTGGTGCATTCGGCCAGCTTCGGCTCGAACGCGCAGGCCATGGCGGCGGGCCTCGCCGTTCTGACGGTCATGGAGGACCAGGAGATCGTCGCGAACGCCCGGCGCTCCGGCGACCTGCTCCGCGAGCGGCTGACCGCGCTCGTCGACCGGTACGAGCTGCTGCACGACGTGCGCGGGCGCGGGCTCATGATCGGCATCGAGTTCGGCCGTCCCCGCTCGCTGAAGCTGCGGAGCCGGTGGGCCGTGCTTCAGGCCGCGCGCAAGGGGCTCTTCGCGCAGATGGTGGTCGTACCGCTGCTCCAGAGGCACCGGATCCTCACCCAGGTCTCCGGCGACCACATGGAAGTGATCAAGCTGATTCCGCCGCTGATCGTGGGGGAGGCGGAGGTGGAGCGGTTCGTCGGCGCGTTCACCGAGGTCATGGACGACGCGCACAGCGGCGGCGGGCTGATGTGGGACTTCGGCAGGACCCTGATGAAGCAGGCGGTCGCCGGCCGCTAGTTTTTGCCTCTGAGGCAAAGAGTTTGCCCGCCAGGCAAGAACTCTGGCCCAATGGAGGCATGACACCCCGCCTCGAAGAGCCGTCCGAGGGGGCGCTGCCCTCCGTCGCCCCGCGCCTGCGCGACCTGCGCAGGCACAGCGGGCTCACGCTGGAGGCGGCGGCCCGCCGCGCCGGGCTCTCACCCGCGCACCTGTCCCGCCTGGAGACGGGGCAGCGCCAGCCCTCGCTGCCGATGCTGCTCGCGCTGGCCCGTGTCTACGGTACGACGGTCTCCGCGCTCCTCGGCGAGACCCCGGGCGACCGGGACGCCGTACTGCGCGCCGGGGAGGCCGTGGCGCGGGAGGCCGACGGCTGGACGTACCACCGGGCCGGTGGGCCCGGCCGCGCCATGCAGGCCCTGCGGGTGCACGTGCCGTACGGCGCCCAGGGGGATCTGGTGCGCGTCCATCCCGGCGAGGAGTGGCTGTACGTCCTGTCCGGGCGGCTGCGGCTGGTGCTCGGCGAGAGCGTGCACCGGCTCGACGCCGGGGACAGCGCCCATTTCGACTCGCTGACCCCGCACCGCATCGCCGCGGCCGGCCCCGAGGGGGCCGACCTGCTGTTCGTCCACACGCTGTTGCAGAGCGCCACCGCCGGGCTGTGCCTTCCCCAGGAGACCTGACATGCCGCTGCCCGAAGAGAAGACCGCCGCACGCCGCTTCGTGGAGGACAGGATTCCCAGGGGGCTGGCGATCCGCGTCTTCGTCTACGTCGTCGCGGGCCACCTGTTCGCCGCCTTCGTCTACCTGCTCTTCACGCTGGGCGGCTCCCGCTGATCAGCTCGCGTCGAGGAGACGTGCCCGCAGCCGCTCACGGATCTCGGGCGTGACGTTCAGCCCCTCCTCCAGGTAGCGGTCGGTGCTGCCCCAGGTCTCCTCGATCGTCTCGAAGGCGGCCGCCAGGTACTCCGCGCGCGCCTCGAACAGCGGGCTGAGCAGCTCCATGACCTCGGGGGACATCCCGGTCGGCGACTCGTCGCTGCGGCGGACCCTGTAGCGGCGGCGCGGGTCGTTCGACTTCAGGTAGTCGGCCTCGATGGCCTCGCGCTCGACGCCGAGCGCCAGCAGGGTCACGGCTATCGACAGCCCCGCCCGGTCCTTGCCCGCCGCGCAGTGCATCAGCGCGGGCACGCTGTCCTCGGCCAGGGCGTGCAGCACCCGGCTCTGCTCGGCCGTGCGCTCCTTGATGATCACCCGGTACGTCGCCGACATCCGGTCCGCGGCCTTGCCGTCCGCGAGGATCTCGCGCAGCTCGTCGAGGTTCCCGTCGCGGACCATCTTCCAGAACACCGCGCCGTCGGCGGGGTCGGTCAGCGGCAGGTTCACGTTGCGCACGCCGGGCAGCTCGACGTCCGGGCCCTCCAGCTTCTGGTCGGCCTCGTTGCGGAAGTCGAAGATCGTGTGCAGGCCGAGCGAGCCGAGGAAGGCCGCGTCGGCCGCGGTGGCGTGCGCCAGATGACCGCTGCGGAAGAGCACGCCGCGCCGGACCCGCCGCCCGTCCACCGTCGGCAGTCCGCCCACGTCGCGGAAGTTGCGCACCGAGGCGAGCTCCGGCTCCGACTCGGTCTCGGTCGGCGGGACTTGCGGCAGCTGCTGTGTCACGTGGGCTCCTGAAGTCTGCCGTCGGCGCTGCTCGCCGACTTCGGCGCGTTTCGACGATACGACATGGGTTCCTGGGGCAATCATCGTGCGCGCGACTGTCTCGGAGAGGCCGTGGACGCCGATACCGCATGACGGGCTTATGTGTGCAAGATTAACCGTAAGTGGCACTTGGGGTGAAACGGACGATTGTGGGTCAACTCGCCCTGCGGGTAAGGGGGATGGTGACACCACTGGTGAGCAGGATCATATTTGTGACGGTGCGTGGCGAAGCGCCGTGGGCGCATGCCAGTTCACAGGCGGGGCGCGAAGATCCGGAATCCACGCAGGGTGACGGGAATTGCGTCGCGCATTCCCTTGCGGCAATCGCGAAATGATTGGACCGGCTTGTCCGGGGGAGCCGCGTCGGCTTACCGTCACCGTCAATCCGGGTGGACCGCCGAATCCTGCCACCTCCCGGAATCCGCACTCACACTCACTCACGCGTGGCAGGAGCGGGGGAACCAGGTAAGTACGCCGGTCAAACGGAATTACCAATTCCGAACCGGCTTTGGGGTGAAGTCGCGCCAGCGGCCGGACATCTCCAGTCCGAACCCGACAGCTCACCTCGTAGGCGCCGGAGAGGAATGTTCCATGCCCGCAAAGGGTAAGCACCGCCGCCCGAGGTCCAACCCGCTCACCCGCGGCTTCGTCGCCGCCGGCACGGGCGGAGCCGCACTCGCCCTGCCCCTCATCGCCGCCACCGGCGCGAACGCCGCGGAGAAGGCGGCCCCGGCCACCACCTCCGCCGGCAAGGCCGCCGCCCCGGCCGCCGCCGAGAAGGCGACGCCGAAGAAGAAGGCGGGCACCCGGACGTACTCCGTCGTCTCCGGCGACTACCTGTCGAAGATCGCCGACGAGCAGGACGTGCGCGGCGGCTGGCAGAGGCTGTACGAGGACAACCGCGAGGTCGTCGGCGGCAACCCCTCGCTGATCCTGCCCGGCATGAAGCTCACCATCGGCGCGAAGGCCGCCGCGCCCGCGAAGGCCGCCCCGGCGAAGCCCGCTCCCGCGAAGGCGGAGCGCCCGGCCGCCAAGCCCGCGCCCGTCGCCCCCAAGGCGGCTCCCAAGGCCGAGGCGCAGACCGAGACCCAGAAGCCGGCCTCGACCACGCGGAACACCGGCTCCGGGTTCACCTCCCCGGTCGCCGCGGGTGTCACCACTCCGTACCGCATGGCCGGCGGCAGCTGGTCCAGCGGCTACCACACGGGTGTCGACTTCGCCGCGTCCAGCGGTACCCCGGTCAAGGCCGTCGGCGCCGGCACCGTCGTCTCCGCGGGCTGGAGCGGCTCGTACGGCAACGAGGTCGTCATCAGGCACGAGGACGGCCGTTACTCGCAGTACGCCCACCTCTCCTCGCTCTCCGTCTCCGCCGGTCAGAGCGTCGGCGGCGGCACGCAGATCGGCCTCTCCGGCAGCACGGGCAACTCGACCGGCCCGCACCTGCACTTCGAGATCCGCACCGGCCCGAGCTACGGCTCGGACGTCGACCCGCTGGCCTACCTCCGCGGCCACGGCGTCACCATCTGACGCTTCACTCCGTCAGGGCGCTTCCCTACGCCCCCTTTTGCCGCCACGCGCGACGGCCAAAGGGGGCGTATGCGCGTTGTGGGGCTATTCCGGGTTGGGTGAATCTTGACCGGTGTCTTATATCACCCCCCGTCAACCCCTCCTTACGGTGGCGTAGGTCACGCGCTCCAGTGAAGGATGTACCGACGTGGCAGACGATTCGAGATCATTCAGTGCAGGCACCATCGGGTCGTACGCGGCGATCGGCGACAGCTTCACCGAAGGGGTCGGAGATCCGGGCCCCGACGGTGGGTTCATCGGCTGGGCCGACCGGCTCGCCGTACTCCTCGACGACCGCGTCCCCGAGAACACGTTCCGCTATGCCAACCTCGCCGTCCGGGGCCGGCTCCTCGACCAGATCGTGGCCGAGCAGGTCCCGCGCGCGAAGGCCCTGGCGCCCGACCTGGTCAGCTTCTGCGCCGGCGGCAACGACATCCTCCGGCCGGGCAGCGACCCCGACGCCGTCGCCGAGCGCTTCGAGCGGGCCGTCGCCGAACTCACCGACGCCGTGGGCACCGTGATGGTGACCACCGGCTTCGACACGCGCGGCATCCCCGTCCTGCGCCACCTGCGCGGCAAGATCGCGACGTACACGGCGCACGTGCGGGCGGTCGCCGACCGGTACGACTGCCCGGTCCTCGACCTGTGGTCGCTCAAGTCCGTCCAGGACAGGCGCGCCTGGGACGGCGACCGGCTCCACCTCTCGCCCGAGGGGCACACCCGCGTCGCGCTGCGCGCCGCACAGGTGCTCGGGCTCGACGTCCCGGCCGACCCGGACCAGGTGTGGCCGCCGATGGCCCCGCGCGGCTCGCTGGAGGCGCGCCGGGACAACATCCAGTGGGCGCGGGAGCACCTGGTGCCGTGGATCGGGCGGCGGCTGCGCGGGGAGTCCTCAGGTGATCACGTCGAGGCGAAGAGGCCCGACCTGCTGCCCCTGTGACAGGTCCGCGGGCACGCGTTCCAGGACGCCGCCCGCGAACACGTCGTACAGCGGCAGCGTCTCCAGGTGGACGTAGCCGATGTGGCAGTCGCAGACGGCGAGCGGGCAGGCGCGGGGGCGCAGCGCCCGGCGGTACGAGCCGTCGTAGAGGTTGCCCAGCTCCGCGCGGACGAAGTGGCAGCGGCGTACCGTGCCGTCGCCGTCCACCGAGATCACCGACTCGCCGGTCCGGCAGGGGAGACCGGCCGAGCGGTGCGGGTGGCGGCTGTACGGGAACAGCGGGTCCAGCGCCGTCCACCGGTCGGCCTCCGCGTCCGTGTACGTGCGGCCCTCCGCCGCGTTGACCCACAGGTAGACCTCGGTCGGCAGCGCAGCGCGCAGTCGGCGGGCCTCCGCCAGGTGCTCGGGCAGGCCGACCACGCCGACGCTGAAACGCACGCCGCCCGCGGCCAGTTCGCGGCACTTGGCGAGGAACCGGTCGTACGGCGTCTGACCCGGGTGGTACGTGCACCACAGCGCCAGGGCGTCGAGATCGGCGTCGCCCCCGGTGAGCCAGCCGGTGCGGCAGCTGAGGTTCGTCTGGATGGCGACGCGCCGGATGTGCGGCAGGCGGGACAGGTCGGTGAGGGCGCGGCGGTACCAGGAGCGGACCAGGCCCTCGCCCCACGGTGTGAAGAGCACTGAGAGCCGGTCGTCGGTCCGCGCCGCGGCCCACGCGGTGAACCGCTCCAGCGCGGCGCGGTCGGCGCGCAACTGCTCGGCACTGTCGCGCCGCTTGGCGAAGGGGCAGTACGGGCAGTCGTAGTCGCAGGACGCGAGCGGGCCGCGGTACAGGATCGTCAGGTCCATGCCGGGCTCACTTGGCTTCGTACGCGGCCATGGCGGCCCGTACGGCGGGGGAGAACAGCTCCGGGCCCAGGGCGTCCGAGTGGGCGAGCCCTTCGGGGGACAGCCGCAGCAGGCCCTTCGGCGCGCTCTCGTCGAGCCAGCCGAGGGCGGCGAACCGTTCGAACTCGGCGGGGAAGTCGTCGGCGGGCGCCGTGCCGAACCGGTCGGCGTACCCGTCAAGGGGCATGCCCTCGGCCTGGAGGAGCGACTGGAGCAGATGGCGGCGGCGGGCCTCGCCGGCGTCGACGTAACGGCCGGTCCCGGCCCGCGTGAAGTCCTCGGCGCGCGTGTAGTCGTCGATGATCTTCCGGATCTCGCGCATGTCGACGGCGTAGTCGAAGGAGTAGTGCAGCGCGGAGGTGTACGAACGGGCTCCGCAGCCCAGGCCGATCATGCCGTCGGTCTGGCAGGCGTAGTCGTCGGCCGCTGCCCGGGGCGCGTCGGCGCGGCGGAACATCCGCATGGACACCTGTTCGTAGCCGTGGGCGAGCAGGTGGTCCCTGCCCTGGTGGTAGAGCCGCAGCCGCAGGGCGTCCCAGGCGGCGTCCGCCTCGGCGCCGATCCGGCCGAGGCCGGTGAGGGGGCGTACGTACAGCGGGTAGAGGTAGAGCTCCTCCGGCCGCCAGGCGAGCGCCGCGTCGAGCGAGGTGCGCCAGGTGGCGGCGGTCTGGCCGTCGATGCCGTAGATCAGGTCGATGTTCAGGACGGGGATGCCGGCGTCGCGGACCGCGGCGAGGGCCGTCTCGACGTCGGCGCGCCGCTGGGGGCGCACGGCCGCGCGGGCCTCGGAGTCGACGAAGCTCTGCACACCCAGGCTGAGCCGGGTCGTGCCGCGGGCGGCGAGGACGGCGAGGCGGTCGGGGGTCGCGGTGGCGGGGGACGCCTCGACGGACAGCGGTACGGCGGCCAGGTCCGCGCCCATGCGCTTCTCGGCGATGTCGCAGAGCCGCTCCAGCTCGCCGGGGTCGAGGAACGTGGGGGTGCCCCCGCCGAAGGCCGCGGCGGCGAAGCGGACGTCGCTGCCGCTGTCGCCGCCGGCGTCGAGTGCGTCACGGACGGCGGTGGCCTGGCGGTCGAGCGCGTCGAGGTACCGGCCGGTCAGCTCGTCGGGAGCGCCGATGCGGGTGAAGAGATTGCAGAACCCGCACCGCACCTCGCAGAACGGTATGTGGAGGTAGAGGGAGAGGGCGTTCTTGGGCTCGTCCGCCCAGAGCTCGCGCAGCGCGGGGCGGTCGGCCAGCTCGCGGTACGCCGTCTTGTGCGGGTAGGCGTAGACGTAGCTCTGATAGGGGCGGGGCGGTGCGGTGCTCATCGGGTGGCCCCTTGATCGAGGGTGAAGTGGGCGTACGGGACGGTCCAGACGGCCTCGTGGCCGAGGCGGTGGCCGGTGTAGCCGTCGTCGCCGTACGCCGTTCCGTGGTCGGAGCAGACGATCGCGAAGCAGGGGCGGCGGCTGCTCGCGGCGGCGAACAGACGGCCGATGTGCCGGTCGACGTACTCCAGGGCGGCCGCGTGGGTGGCGCGCGAGTCGCCGGCCTCGCGGGTGGCGCCGGGGAGGTGGAACCAGTTGGGCTGGTGCAGCGCGGAGACGTTGACGAACAGGAACAGCCGCTGGTCCGCGGGGAGCCCGGCGACGACCTGCTCGGCGCGGGCGACCTGTTCCTCGAACGACGTGGGCGACGCCACGCCGAACCCGGGCTCCCAGTGGCTCTCCTGGAACATCCCCGGCAGGACCGATCCGAGCGGGCCCCGCTTGTTGAAGAATCCGACGCCGCCCACGCACACCGTGCGGTAGCCGGCGTCCGCGAGGCCCGAGACGAGGTCGGGCGCGTCGAAGACGAAGGTGCGTTCGGCGGTCGTCTCGCTGCCCGCGAAGCGCGCGGCGAACAGCCGGGGATGAGGGCCGGGGGCGGCGGGCGTGGGCAGGAAACCGGCGAAGATCGCCTGGTGCGAGGCGTAGGTGAAGCTGCCGGGCGCGTGCCGCTTCTCCCACGCGCCGCCGGGCAGGTGCCGGGCCAGGTTCGGCAGGCGGCCGGCGGCGGCGAGTTCGGCGGCGACGTCGTACCGCAGGGTGTCCAGGGTGACGAGCAGCAGATCGTGGGTGCCGACGATCTCGTTCATGTCAGGGGGCCGCATGGTGGTTCCTTGTCGTGCGCAGTACGGCGGCGACCTGCGCCGCGTAGGTGTCGAGACCCTCGGCGCCGCTGCCGGGCAGGCCGGTGAGGCGGGGCAGCAGGTCGCCGAAGGCGTTGACCTCGCAGACGGCGAAGCGCCGCCAGCCGACGGCGGGCAGCAGGTCGACGCCGACGCAGAGGGTGCGCGGGAAGCAGGCGGCCGCGCGCTCGCACACCGCCACGGCCTCGTCCCAGCCGCCGCCCGCCGCCTCCATGGCGGCGCGGGCCTCGTCGAGGTCCCCGCGCGCGCCGCCGAGATGCAGGTTGGTCATGGGGGAGCGGCTCGTCCGTACGACGGCGTGCGTCGCCCTGCCGCCGACCACGACGACCCGCAGGTCGGCGGCCCGGCCCCGCTGCGCGGCCTTGGGCAGCCACCGCTCGACGTGCAGTCCGTCCGGTGCGAGCGTGTCGACGACGGCCGCCACCTCGGTCTCGGTCGTACAGCGGCGTACCCGCAGGGAGTTGAAGAGTCGGCCGCGCGCGTCGCGCTCCACCGAGGTGGTGGCCCGCACGCGCCCGGGGCCGGCCGTCTCCACGGCCAGCACGCCGGACGCCGACGAGCCGTGCGCGAGCTTCACGAAGGCACGCGGCATGCGGTGCGCACGCATCAGCTCGCGTACGTCCTCCCAGCCGCGCACGGCCGGCGACGCGGCCCCGGAGGTCGGCGACGGCGGCACGGGCACGCCCGCGTCGTGCAGGACGGCGTGGCACAGCCGCTTGTCGAACATCACCGCCAGCTCGCCGGGGTCGTCGAGCAGGACGCAGCCCGCGGAGGCCCGCCCCACGTCCCGCACGGCCGCCGTGAACCGCTCGTACCAGAGGGCGGAGCCTTCCACCCGCGTGCCGTCGCCGACGCCCCGCAGCAGCCGCTCGACCTCGGGGTCCTCCCCGGGCGAGTCGATCCGTACGGTCTCTCCCGGACGGAACGCGGCGGCGGCCCGGCCTCCGAGCACGTCGCGCCAGGGCACGAGCCGCGCGGCGGGGAGCCCGGCGGCCGTCACGGCCGCCTGGAAGAGTGCGACGCGGCGGCTGCCCGGGTTGCCGACGACCACGAAGCGCGGGTCCATGGCGCCGGCGCCGGCCACTCCGGCACCGGCCGTGCCGCCCGGCCTATTCGTCGACGGCGACATAGCGGGTCTCGTCGTCCGGGTCCCAGTGGTCGGCCTCTTCGAGGTTGATCCGCACGCCGTGCGGTTCGAGGGTCTCGCGCAGGCGCTGCCGCACGGGATCGGTGATGTAGTGGTGGTGCAGGTCGAGTGCGCTCAGGTGGGTGAGCGGCTGGCCGCCGAGCAGGGCGTGCGCGCCGCTGTCGCTCAGTGTGCCCATGGAGAGGGACAGCGAGTCCAGGGCGGCGACGACGGGGGCCGACGCGACGGCCGCGGCGATCTCGTCCTGGATCTCGCTGTTCTGCACGCCCAGGTGGCGCAGGCGCGGCAGCGCTCCGCCGGACAGTACGGGCGCGAGGTCCGCCACCGTGGCGTCGCCGCCGTAGTGCGAGACGCCCAGCCACAGCTCCAGGTGCTCCAGGGCCGGCAGGCGGGAGGCGCCGACGGCACGGACGACGGAACCCGGCAGACCGCCGGACTCGAAGCGCAGTACCTTCAGCGCCTCGTGGCTCAGCGGTCGCAGCTCCAGCCGGTCCGTCTCGCTGAGCGATTCACCGCAGCCGCGCACGGTCAGTTCCTCGAGCAGCGGGAAGGCTTCCACGCACGGGGTGACGTCGGTCAGCTCCAGCCAGGACAGCTCGCACTCCTCGCTGACGACGTCGGCCAGGAACAGCGCGCGCAGAGCGGGGAAACGGCCGGCGTCCGCGAGGACGCGGTCGAGGACCGGCCCCAGCGGCTCGTAGTCGCCGTGCCACCAGGGGCCGATCAGCAGGGCCCGCACCCGTGAGGAGTCGACGGAGTCGAGGAAGCGGGGCCACAGCTCGGAGAACGGATTGTCCTCGTTCCACAGGCAGTCGAGGCGCCAGGCCACGGAGTCCGCGGCCGGGAGCGGGGCCGCCTGCTGGTCCCCTGGTTTCGGCAAAGTGAAGACGGGCAGGCCGTGGAACGTCTCGGGGTGTTCGATGTCCGTCATGGCCGGATCACTCCGCCACGGCGGTGTAGCGCCCCTCGGCGCCGCGGTTGTCCCACGGCTCCAGACGGTCCGACAGGTCCACGCTGACGCCGTGCGGCTCCAGGGCATCGGCCACCCGCCGCTCCATCTCCTCGGAGAGGAAGTGGTGGTGCAGGTCGAGGAGTTCGAGGTGGGTGAGCGGCTGTCCTTCGAGGAGCGCTGCCGCGCCCTCGTCGCCGAGCGTGCCGTTCGACAGGTCGAGCGTGTCGAGCCGGGCGACGACGGGGGCCGACGCGACCGCCGCGGCGATCTCGTTCTGGATTTCGCTGTTGCGCAGGCCGAGATGGCGCAGTCCGGGGAAGCGGGTGCCGGAGAGCAGCGGTGCGAGGTCGGCGATCTCGGTGGTGCCGCCGTACTCGGAGACGCCCAGCCACAACTCCAGGTGATCCAGGGACGGCAGTTCGCTGCCGGTGACACCGCGCACCACGTCCGCAGGCAGACCGCCGGACTCGAAGACGAGTGAACGCAGCCGCTCGTGCCGCACCGGGGGGAAGAGCAGACCCTGGCCGCCGCGTACGCCGAACTCCAGCAGCCGGGGGAAGGCGTCGAGCAGGCCCGTGACGTCGGACTGCTCGACCCAGGAGATCTCGGCCTCCTCCTGGCTGAGGTCACCGACGAACAGGGCCTCCAGAGAGGTCAGCCGGTCGGCCGCCGCGAGGACGAGACCGATGGGGTACGAGGAGTCCTCTTCGTACGACTCGCCCCACTGACCGATGATCAGCGCACGGACCCGCGTGGGATCGACGGTCTTCAGCCACGCGTCGAAACGCTCCTCCCACGGCCCGTCCTCGTCCTCGAACGGGTCCACGGAGATGCGCCACGCCGCGGCGTCCGCGGCCGGCAGGGCCGAGGCGGGCTCGTCGGGACGGAAGTCGACGGCCGGGAGGCCGAGCAGTTCCTGCAGATGGTCCACACCGGACATGGCCCTGGTCTCCTGACATGGTGCGTGCGACTGACGTGCGAAAGGTTTATCAAGCGCCACTGACAATGCTGCGAGCGGGTTCGTTGTCGCTGGTCAGGAGCGATTGTCAGACCCTGGCCGTAGCGTTTTCACCGGGTCGGCACAGGGTGTGCGGACCGGGAGGGGAGACAGCCATGTACCGGCAAGGGGACGTGCTCATCGTGCCGTTGGACGAGTCGGCGGTGCCGGCGCACCTGACCGACGCCCCGGGGGAACGGCGCGACGCGCGGGGGCGGCTGGTGCTGGCGCTGGGCGAGGTCACGGGGCACGCGCACGCCGTGCAGGGGCCGGGGCGACTGCTGCGGGAGGCCGGTCCTTTCGACCCGATGCTGCTGCATCTGCCCGAGGGCGGACGGGTGGTGCACGAGGAGCACGCGGTGATACCGCTGCCCAAGGGCTGGTACCGCGTGGTGCGCCAGCGCGAGTACGTGCCGGGGGCGGTCCGCGTCGTCGCGGACTGACCGGCGGGTGCGGGCGGTCCGGGCGGGGTGCGTCAACCACGCTGCGGGGAGCGCGCGTTCGGGGGCGTGTACTCGCCGGCAGGAACAGCAGCTGAATTCGGGATCGGGATCAGGATCAGAGGGCAGGGAAAGCGATGCAGCAGGTGAACACGTGGCGGGCCGTCGCGGCGGCGACCGGTGCGGCGGACCGCGCGGCCGCGGAGGACGGGGTGCGGCTCGCCTACCGCACGGCGGGACTCGCGCAGCCCGAGCGGATCGTGTGGGCCGACTCGCCCAGGGCGGCGGTCGAGACCGTGGAGCGGCTGTCCGGCGCCGGACGCTCGGTGCGCGACGAGGTGCGTACCGGGCCGTGGGCCGAGGAGCGGCGGCGGCTGCACGACGAACTGGGCCCGGCGGGGTGGGCGCAGCTGTGGTCGGCCACCGGAGCCCAGCTGTGGGACACGACGAGGGAGCTGGCCGAGCGGATACGGGTGGGAGTCGTCGCCGAACTGATGGAGCGGCCGGAGGACGAGTCCGATGTGCGGCTGCTCCTGCTGGACGCGGTGCTCGGCCAGCACGACGCCGCCTGGCTCGCCGCGTTCGACGGCCGGGGGGAGCGGCTCGCGGGGCTGGCGCAGGTCGCCAGGAACGCCGGCTGGTGGTGGCCGTACGAGAACGCGGTGGTGATCTGCGAACGGCCCGTGGAACTCCACCGCGACGAGGCGGGCCGGCTCGACCGGGGCGACGGCCCCGCGCTGGCCTTCCCCGACGGGTTCGCCCTGTACGCCTGGCGCGGGATGCCCGTGCCCGCCGCGTTCCTCGGCGAACTGCCGTCCCTGACGCCCGAACGCATCCGCGCGGAGGAGAACGCGGAACTGCGCCGCGTGATGCTGGAGCACTACGGCTACGACCGCTACCTCGACGAGTCGGGCGCGCAGCCGGTGCACCGCGACGAGACCGGCGTCCTGTGGCGCATAGCCCTGGAGGGCGACGAGGACGTGGCGATGGTCGAGGTGGTCAACTCCACCCCGGAGCCTGACGGCACGTACAAGACGTACTGGCTGCGCGTGCCGCCGGCCACGAGGACCGCGAAGGAAGGGGTGGCCTGGACGTTCGGGCTCGGGCAGGAGGCGTACGAACCCGTGCGGCAGACCTGACGGACGCGGCGGGCTAGGCGGACAGGAGGTCGCCGGGGCCGATCAGGTCCGTGTTGCCCTCCGCGGTGCACGCGTGGGCTCCCGCGAGGGAGCCGAGGCGGGCGCACTCCTCCAGCCCCCGGCCGGTGAGGCGTCCGTACAGGAACCCGCTGACGTACGCGTCCCCGGCTCCGTTGGAGTCCACCACAGGGCCGGGCGGCACGGTCGCCGGGAAGTGGCGCGGGGTGCGGCTGCCGTCCCGCGTCAGCAGGTACGAGCCGCCCGCACCCGCCGTGGCCACGACCGCCTCCGCGCGGCCCTCGCGCAGGATGTCCCGCATCACGTCGGCGATGCGCTCACCGGCGCCCGCCGCGCTGAGGAACACCAGGTCGGAGCGGAGGGCGAAATCCCGGTGGTGGTCGGCCAGTCCGTCCCAGTCGTGCAGGTCGGTGGAGACCGGTACGCCCAGTTCCCCGATGTCGTCGAACAGGTGCCGGGCGAAGTCCATGATGGACAGGTGCACGTGGCCGGCCCGCCGCAGATGGGGCAGGTAGAAGTCGCGCGGCATCCGCAATCCAACGGGATCGCGGGCGTCGTAGAAGGACGTCCGGCGGCCCGTGGTGTCGACGAGGTTGACGGCGCGGCGCGTGCCCGCCGGTGAGATGAGCGGCTCGAAGTCGACACCGCCCTCGGCGAGCCGTCGCCGCACCTGCCCGCCGATCCAGTCCTCACCGATGAAGTCCAGGAACTTCACGCCGAGTCCGAGGGCGCGGCAGCCCAGCGCGACGTTCCCGCCCGTGTGCCCCGGCCACTCACGGATGGGCGGAACGCCGAACGAGTCGGCCGGCGGTACGGGCAGCGAGTCGACGCGGACGACGGTGTCCACCCCGCTGCCGCCGACGACCAGGACGTCGTACAGCACCTCGTCCGACCGTAGTCCCAGAGGTAGTTCGGACGGTACTTCAGACCGCTGTTCAGACACCGCAACCCCTTCCGGATCCGCTGTGAGCAGTATGGCTGGTACGGAGAGGTGACAAGGCTGGAGTGGCGTGACCGGTCCCGGAGCGCCCGGTGCTGGGATGGCCGTACACCCCCTGGGAAGGACCTCTCCTCATGTACGTACGTACGGCTCTCACCGCCGCCGCCCTCACCGGCGGCCTCCTCCTCGGCGGCGTCGGACCCGCCTTCGGCGCGGCCCCCGCGGCAGCGGCACCCCACTCCGGTCCGGCGGCGCCCGCGTCCGCCGTCCCCGGCGGTGACCGCGAGGCCACCACCGTCTCGGTCGGCGGCGAGGGCACCGCATCGGCCGTCCCCGACATGGCGGTACTCACCATCGCCGTCGAAGCCACCGAACCGACCGCGAAGCGGGCGCTGGCCGCCCAGTCCGCGGCGGCCAAGGCCGTACTGGCCGCCCTGCGGAACCAGGGCATCGCCGACCGTGACGTACAGACGGAGAGCCTGTCGCTGAACGCCGTCTACCAGCACACCGACCGCGCCGCCGCCAAGCTGACCGGCTACCAGGCGGGCCAGTCCTTCTCCGTCAAGATCCGCGACCTCGACAGGACCGGGGCGGTCGTGGAGGCCGTGACGGCGGCGGCGGGCGACGCGGCCCGGATCCACGGCGTCGTCTTCGACGTGGCGGACCCGTCCGCACTGCGCGCCAGGGCCCGCGAGGCCGCGCACGCCGACGCGCGGTCGAAGGCCGAGCAGTACGCGCGGCTCAGCGGCCGGGGACTGGGCCGGCTCGTGTCGGTCACCGAGACGGGCAGCGGGACCCACCGGCCCGTGGAGGTGCCCGGCGCCGCGTTCGAGGCGGGCAAGGTGCCGGTCGCGCCCGGCGAGATCCGCGACGAGGTCGCCGTCACCGCGGTGTACGAGCTGTACTGAGCCACCGCACCCGCGCGGGCGGCGACTCCCGCGGCTGCGGACCCGCGCCGTCCGTACGGACCCGTGCCGTCCCTGCGGACCTGTGCCGATCCGTGCGGACCCGTGCCGCCCGTGCGGACCCTTGCGGCCATGCCGATCCGGCCGGGGCCAGGGCGTCAGCGCCCCCCGGCCGCCAGCGCCGCCCGGTCGACGCCCAGTTCGCGGGCGAGCGCGTCATCGGTCCACTCGAGCATGGTGGCGCGGGACAGGGACCCCGTGTACGCGGTCATCTGGACGGCGAGGCCGTCCAGCAGGGCGGTCAGCCGCCAGGCCGCGGACACGGGGTCCTCGCACCGGAACTCGCCCGTCCGCGCGCCCTCCGTGATGACTTCCGCCAGCGCGGTCTTCCACTGCTGATCGAGTTCCCGGGCCACCTCGCGGAGGGCGGGATCACGCAGGGAGGCCGCCCAGCCCTCGATCCACAGCCGCCACCCCTTGGCCTGACCGGTCGGCGCGTACCACCGGATTGCCGCACGCAGGCGGCGGACGGCGCTGGTGCGCCGGCCGAGCAGCTTGCGCAGCGTGGCGAGGTCGGCCTCGGCGGCGTACGCGAAAGCGGCCGCGACCAGCTTCTCCTTGGTCGAGAAGTGGTAGAGGACCAGTGCGTTGCTCACGGAGAGGGCCGAGGCGACGTCGGCGATCCGTACGGCGCCGACACCCCGCGCCTCGATCTGCTCCACCGCGGCGCGGAGCATTTCGTCGCGCCGTTCCTCCACGCTCAACCGGACTCTGGCCACCCGGCAACCCTACACACGGGCCGCCGACCGGCCCGGGCGCTACGGACGGCCGCCCCCCTTGACGGCCCGGCGCGGCGCGGGGCCCTTTCACCTGCGCCATGAGCGACTGAGCGGCTCGTACGTCATGGCCTTCCCCAGGCAGGCTGCGCCGCATGTACGGGGTGAAGGCGCGGTGCGCGAAGGGGTGTGGCGTACGGGATAACGTGCGGCGCATGGGCGATGCGTACGTATGGGTGGCCGATGTGGACGCCCGGGCGGAGGAGGCCGCGGTGCTCGCCGGCCGGGTCATGGACTGGCTGGAGCGCCGGGGCGTCGTCGAGGGCGAGCTCACGCACTGCCTGCTCGGCGACGAACTCGGCAGGGCACCGGGGCCGCACGCGGCGGACGCCGTGACCGGGAACGAGGTGGTGGCGCGCGCCGGAGCCTGCGGTGTCGGCCTGGAGATCGAGCGGCGCGTGTACGTGGGCGCGGAGCTCTGGACGGCCACCTGCCCGGCCTGCGGCGCCACGACCGAACTCGCCGACAGCGGACCCGACCTGTGGACCCGGACGTGGGCGCCGCTGGCCGACGACCTGTACGCCTGGTTCGGCGGTACGGGCCCGGGCAGCGGGGCCTGTGTCCGCTGCGGCGAGCGGTCCGCCTTCCTCGCGTGGACGACGGAACCGCCGGTCGCGGTGGCGCACTTGGGCCTCCTGCTGTGGAACTGGCCGCCGCTGGCGGACCGGTTCCTGGCGGAACTCTCGGAGGTCCTGGGCGGCCACCGCCTGGTGACCGCGACGGCGACGGTCTGACCCTCACGCGGGCGACGGCTCGGGGTCTCCCGCGGCTCCTGCGGCGCGGAGGGACGCTGTGGCGCAGCCCGCCGACACAGGGAGTCCACGGCCACAGGGTCCCGTACATCCGTCGGTACGGCGAGGGCCCGGCAGCGGCCCTCCTCGATCCGGGCGACCGTCACCTCCGCCCTGGTGCGCACGGCTCGCCAGGACGACCGCAATCCGCCCGCGCACGACCTCGAAGGACGGGGGGCCGAAGTCGGGCGCCGTGCCCGGGGCGCCTCACCTGTACCACCCGTACCGCTCCGCGATCACCGGCAGGCGGTCGGCGACGATCGCGTGGGCCGCCGCGCGCGGCGTCGTGCCGTCCGCATCGGCCCGCGTCAGCATCCGGTCGACCAGCGCGCGCATCGAGCGCCGGGTGTACGCGAACGCCTCGTCCGCGTCGGCGCCGATGTCGCCGAAGAGGGTCCACCACCACCACGCGTTCGTGCCGGAGTTGACCACCACGTCCGGCAGCACAGTCACCCCGCGCTCCGACAGCAGTTCCTCCGCCTCCGGCAGCACGGGCATGTTCGCCGCCTCGACGATCCAGCGGGCGGTGATCCGCTCCTGGTTCACGGCGTCGACGGCGTACGAGACAGCCGCCGGAACCAGCACCTCCGCCTCCGCCGACAGCCAGGCGTCACCCGGCAGTTCCACGTCCGCGGGGCGCAGCGCCGTCCGGTCGACGGCCCCGTACGCGTCACGGGCGGCGAGCAGGGCCTCGACGTCCAGGCCGTCCGGGTTCGCGACGGTCCCCTTCACATCGGCCACGGCGACCACCCGCAGCCCCGCGCTGGACAGGAAGCGGGCGCTCGCGCCGCCCATCGTGCCCAGGCCCTGCACGGACACCCGCGTCCCCGCGTGCGCGACCCCGGCGCGGTCGAGCGCCGCGAGCACCGACTCGGCGACCCCGCAGCCCCCGACCAGTGCGTCGAGCCCGATGCCGTCGACCTCGACTGCGAACGCGTCGGCGAGCCGCCGGCGGGCCGCCGCCTCGTCGTCGAGCAGCGGGTAGACGGCCTGGACGGAGGAGACCAGACCGGCCTCGGCGGCCGCCCGGTCGACGACGTCCTGCGTCAGGCCGAGGTCTTCGCCGGTGGTCCAGACGTGCTCGATGTGCGGCTGCATGGCACGCAGGTAGCGCACCAGGACGCCGTACGCCTCGGGGTCGCGCGGGTCGCAGTCGATGCCGCCCTTGGCGCCGCCGAGCGGGATGTAACGGCCCTCGGGGTTGTAGTGGAGGGCCTCCTTCATCGTCATGCCGCGCGCCAGGGCCGCGACCTCGTCGAGCGTGCAGCCCGCGCGCATGCGCAGACCGCCGCTGGCGACCCCGCGTACGAGCCGGTCGACGACCAGGAAACCCCGGCGTCCGGTGACGTGGTCGGTCCAGGTCTGCGCGATCAGGGGGGCGTTCATGCGGTGCTCTCCTCGGCAGCGGTGCTGACAGTGGGGCGTCGACGAGTCGCGCGCTCCGCGGTGAGTCCGATGGAGCTCGGCGGGGAGGTCGGGCACGGACGCCGCCCGGCACGACGAAGACATCTGAACTGAACTATCAGTCAGTATCCGGAGGGCGGAGCACCCCTGTCAACGCACCCATTACTGAACGAATGATCAGTAAGTCTCCTCCCGGGCGGCCATTCCGCGCCCGGTCGCGGTCCGGTCCCGTACGACGCCCCGCTCCCCGCCGCACCACGGCCCGCAAGGGCTCCTTTCCCGCGCTGTCGTACCCGGTGCCCATAATGGGAGGACCTGAGCCCCTGGAGGTCCTGTGACCGGCGCCGACTCCCTGCCATCGCTGCGCTCCCGGCTGCGCTCGCTGCGGTCCGCCCCCTTCGGCGCGGACCCGGCGGGGGAGCGCATGGAACGCATCCGCCGCTCTCCGCACTTCGCCGACGGGGTCTTCCAGAACCCGACGGGCGCCAGGACGCGTCCCTCCGGATCGACGCTCGAACTGATGAAGGTGTACTTCCGCAAGGAGGAGCGCCGCCGCAGAACGCCCGTCGGCGCGGTGCCCCTGCACAGCGCGACCCTCGCCGACCTCGCCGCACCGCCCGCCACGGGGCTGCGCCTCACCTGGATGGGTCATTCGAGCGTGCTCGCCGAGATCGACGGGCGGCGTGTGCTCTTCGATCCGGTGTGGGGCGAGCGCTGCTCCCCGTTCTCCTTCGTCGGCCCCAAGCGTCTGCACCCCGTCCCCGTGCCGCTGGCGTCGCTGGGCGAGCTCGACGTCGTCGTCGTCTCGCACGACCACTACGACCATCTCGACATGCCCACGATCCGGGCCCTCGCCGGCACCCGCACGGTCTTCGCCGTGCCGCTCGGCGTCGGAGCCCACCTGGAGCGCTGGGGCGTGCCGGCCGACCGGGTGCACGAGCTGGACTGGAACGAGACGGCGAAGATCGCCGGACTGACCCTGACCGCGACCCCCGCCCGCCACTTCTGCGGCCGGGGCCTGCGCAACCGGCAGCACACCCTGTGGGCCTCGTGGGCCGTCGCGGGACCGGAGCACCGGATCTACCACAGCGGCGACACCGGGTACTTCGACGGCTTCAAGGACATCGGCGCCGAGCACGGCCCGTTCGACGCGACCATGATCCAGATCGGCGCGTACAGCGAGTACTGGCCCGACATCCACATGACCCCGGCCGAGGGCATGCGCGCCCACCTGGACCTCCAGGGCGTCGCGGCGCACGGCTCGGCCGCCGGCCCGATGCTGCCGATCCACTGGGGCACGTTCAACCTCGCCCCGCACTCCTGGTCCGCACCCGCCGAGGGCACCGTCACGGCCGCCGAGGAGGCGGGCGCCCGCATCGCGCTGCCCCGTCCCGGCGAGCCCTTCGAGCCCGGCGCCGATGCCCTGCCCGTCGCACCGTGGTGGCGCGCGGTCGCCGCCGGCCCCGTGGCGGGCGGCCCCGGCGGCGGGCTGCCCGCCGTGTCCGGACGGCCGGTGGGCCGGGGGCGTGCGGCCGACACCGGCGAGCCGGAGACCGCGCCCGCGGTGTAGCGGGCCCCGGAGTCGTCGGAGTCGCCGGAGCCATGGGGTTTTCGGTCGGCAGTGCGAGTTGTCATACCAGAGCGGGACGCTGCGCGGGCAAGTTTGGCAACAGGGCGTCGATCATGGAAGGTTGCCGACTACTGTGAGTGCCCGGTGATCAACACGGGGCCACATCACCCACGTTGAGCCCGGACCGACCGTGGTCGAGCAGACGCAGTACGCCGATCCCTGGGGCCCCACGTACCGAGGACTCTGATGTCTCAACTTCGCGCACCCGCCGCGCGCGCAGACCGCCGCGAGGGCGGCCGGCACGGGCGGCCGGGCGCCCGGCCCCAGTCCCCCCATCCGATGCCCGACGTGCACATACGGCCCCAGATGCTGCGCGCCGCCGTACTGCCGGCCGTAGTCGTCGCGCTCAGCGGCGTCGCGGCCGTGCTGTGCACCCTCCACGCGACCGCCGCCGTCCGGCCGGACCGGAGCTTATGGGTCGCGCTCGCGGGGGCCGGGGCACTCGTAGTCGTCGCGCTCGCGGCGGCCGTCGTGGCCGCCGACCGCGCCGCCAAGACCGTGCTCGACCGCTGCACCGCACTGCGCAGGGCCGGCGCGCGGAGCCAGGCCGACCTGCGCGCGGTCCTGGAGCAGCTGCGGCGCGGCGAGGGGCCGCCCGCCCGGCGTACGCCGCCCCCCGCCGCACCGGGCGGTGACGAGTTCGACCGGCTGGAACAGGAGATGGGACGGGCCCACGACGCCGCCGTCACCGCCCTCGTGCAGGCCGCGCGGCTCAACGACAGCGCGGGCGCGGACCAGATGGTCGAGGTCTTCGTCAACCTGGCCCGCCGGCTCCAGTCGCTCGTGCACCGCGAGATCCAGCTGCTCGACGAGCTGGAGAACGACGTCGAGGACCCCGAGCTGCTCAAGGGCCTCTTCCACGTCGACCACCTCGCCACCCGCATCCGCAGGCACGCCGAGAACCTCGCCGTCCTCGGCGGCGCGGTCTCCCGCCGCCAGTGGAGCAACCCGGTGACCATGACCGAGGTGCTGCGCTCCTCGATCGCCGAGGTCGAGCAGTACTCCCGGGTCAAGCTGGTGCCGCCCATCGACGGCACCCTGCGCGGCCACGCCGTCGCCGACGTGATCCACCTGCTCGCCGAACTCGTCGAGAACGCCACGGTGTTCTCCGCCCCGCACACCACCGTCCTGCTTCGCGCCCAGCACGTCACCGCAGGACTGGCCGTCGAGGTGGAGGACCGCGGCCTCGGCATGCCCCTCGGCGAGCAGAACAAGATGAACGCCCTGCTCCACAACCCGGACAACGTCAACGTCGGCCGCCTCCTCCAGGACGGGCGCATCGGTCTGTTCGTGGTGTCCGCACTGGCCCGCAGGCACGGGATCACCGTCCGGCTCCAGCCCAACATCTACGGCGGTGTCCAGGCCGTGCTCGTCCTGCCCCAGGCCCTGCTGGGTGACGACGACGGGAACACTCCCGCCGCGGCCGCAGGCACCCCGCGATCCGTCCCGGCGCCGGCCTCCGCTCCGGACCCCCACCCGCCGGCCCCGGCGCCACCCGCCCCGACCCCTTCCTCCGCCCCCGCCCCCGCCGTGCACCCCGCGGGCCCCGCGCCGCTTCCCGTGCGGGGCGCGCGGCAGGACCGGCCCACTCCGGCCGCCGCCCGACCCGGCGGCGACCGCTCCGCCCGGCCCGACCGGTCGGCCGAGCCGGTGCACACGCTGGCCCAGCCGCGCGCCGAGGGATACGTACGCGGCACCACGAGCCGGCCCAGCCTGCCCGTGCGCCGCAGCCAGGAGAGCCTGGTCCCGCAGCTCAGGGACGCCCCCGCTCCGCGCAGGGACGACGAGTACCCCGCCCTGCACGACCCGGGGCTGATGGCCGCCTTCCAACGGGGCATCGGCCTGGCGGAGGCGCAGCCCGACCCGCACCCCGAGGCCGGCCCGCACCCCGAACCCAAGCCGGTCCAGCCGCAGCCCCCCTACCGCGAAACGCGCCCCGACCAGCCGCTGCCCGCGCACCCGACGCACCCGACGTACTCCGTGCAGCCCGCGCATCCGGCGTATCCCGTGACGCCCCAGGACCAGGCGCAGCCCGCGTACCGCGAGACGCTCCAGGACCAGGCGCCCCACCCGTACCCCGTGCCGCACCCGGACCAAGCGGCGCACCCGGACCAGCCGCCGCCCTCCGCCGCCCTTCCGGCGCCAGGCCCGGCGCCCGCCCCGGCGCCGGAGCGGTATCCGGAGCTGTACCGACCGCGCGAGGGCGGCGCCGGCTGACCACGGCCCCGCCCCCGCCTCCCCTCCCTCCACGCACGCAGTACCCAAGGAGTAGATGCACCATGGTGAGTGATGCGCCAACCGGCCAAGCGTCCGATCTCGACTGGCTGTTGAGCGGCCTGGTCCAGCGTGTCCCCTTCACACGCAACGCGGTTCTGCTCTCCTCCGACGGCCTCGTCAAGTCGGTCCACGGCCTCGACACCGACAGCGCCGACCACATGGCCGCCCTCGCCTCCGGCCTCTACTCGCTCGGCCGCAGCGCCGGCGCCCGCTTCGGCGACGGCGGCGAGGTCCGCCAGGTCGTGGTCGAACTCGACTCCACCCTGCTCTTCGTCTCCACCGCCGGCTCCGGCACCTGCCTCGCCGTGCTCGCCGGCCGCGAGGCGGACGCGGCGGTCCTCGGCTACGAGATGGCGATGCTGGTCAAGAGCGTGCGCCCGTACCTCGTCACCCCGGCCAGGCAGCGGGCGGGCGTACCGAGCGCCACGGGACGCTGATGGGGCCGCTCCCGCAGGACGGGCCGTGGCTCGACGACGCGGCGGGCAGGCTCGTCCGCCCGTACACGGTGAGCGACGGCCGCACCCGCCCCACGACCGACCTCGACCTGCTGTCCATGGTCAGGGCCACCGGAGCGGAGCCCGCGATGCACCTCGGCCCCGAGCACACGCAGGCGCTCGGGCTGTGCGCCCACCCCACCTCGGTCGCGGAGATCGCCGCGTACCTGCGGCTTCCCGCGGTCGTCACCAAGGTGCTGCTTTCCGACCTCGTCGTCTGCGGAGCGCTCACCACCCACGCACCTCGTTTCGACGACCAGCCCACCGACCTCACCCTGCTGGAGGCAGTGCTCGATGGCCTACGACGACGGCTCTGATCTGTTTCCCACCGCGCTCAAGATCCTGGTCGCGGGCGGGTTCGGCGTCGGCAAGACGACCTTCGTGGGAGCGGTGAGCGACATCGCTCCCCTGAGTACGGAGGAACTGCTCACCCAGGTGAGCGTGGGGACCGACGACCTGGAGGGCATCGAGGACAAGGCCACGACGACCGTGGCGATGGACTTCGGCCGGCTGACCCTCGACGAGCACCACGTGCTGTACCTCTTCGGCACGCCCGGTCAGGAACGCTTCTGGTTCATGTGGGACGAGCTCTCCAAGGGCGCCCTCGGCGCCGTCGTGCTCGCCGACACCCGCCGCCTCCAGGAGAGTTTCGCGGCGCTCGACTTCTTCGAACGGCGCGGCATCGAATTCGTCGTCGCCGTCAACGAGTTCGACGGCGCACACCGCTACGAGCCGGAGGAGGTACGGGCCGCCCTCGATCTGCCGCCGGAGGTCCCCGTCGTGCTGTGCGACGCCCGCATCGCCAGCTCGGGCATCAAGACGCTGGTCACCCTCGTCCGGCGCCTGCTCACCCTCACCCCGGCCTCGACGGGCTACGGAAGCCACGGAGCACCCGCATGACATACCACCGGATCGGCCACGTGCTGCTCACCCCCGTCGACCCGGAGGCGCCGGCGCGCGTGCGGCGGCTCGCGCAGCTCGGGCTCGGGGAGCGGCCCGTACCGGCGTTCGACACGTTCGCCGACCGGCTCGCGGAGGTGACCGGAGCGCCGTACTCCATGGTCAACTTCATCGACGAGAACCGGCAGTTCTTCGCCGGGCTGCACACCCCCACCGGCGCGCACGGCGGCACCGAATTGGGCGAGGTCGCCGCGACGGGCCGCATCGGCCGGTTCCTCGCCCGCGACCACGGGTACTGCCCGCACGTGGTGGCGCGGCGCAAGGCGCTCGTCCTGGAGGACGTGTGCGACTACCCCCGGTTCGCCGGCAATCCGGTGGTCGACGAGATCGGCATCCGCTCCTACATGGGGGCGCCCGTGATCGACCGGCGTACGGATCTGCTCCTCGGCACCGTCTGCGTCGTCGACACCGAGCCGCGCCGGTGGGGCCGCGCGGGACTGGACACGATCAAGGCCGGCGCGGCGGAACTGGCCGAACTGATCCGGCGCCGAGAAGAGGGCGGCATCTGATCCGGCGCCGCGAGACGGCGGCATCCCGGACCGGGCACCGCGAGGAGGGCGCCAGGTGACCCGGCGCCGCCACGACGGGACCCCGCGCCGCCTGGACGGGTGGCATCCGGACGGGTTTCCCGGCTTCCGGGGAGGCTGGTGTGAGCCGCGCGCGCCTGGGGAGGGTCAGCCCCAGTGTCCGAGCGCGGACATCAGCAGACACTCAGGAGGCGTGCCCGATGACCACCGCACACCGCACGGGAACGGCGACCGCAGGCGACGGGGCGCAGATCGCCGCGTACACCTGGCTGCCGGAGAGCGGCAGGCCCCACGCCCTCGTCCAGATCGCGCACGGCGCCGCCGAACACGCCCTGCGGTACGACCGCTTCGCCCGGCACCTCGTCTCCCACGGCTACGGAGTGATCGCTTCCGACCACCGCGGCCACGGCGCGACCGCCGCCGCCACCGGGGGCTACGGCGTGGTCGGGGAGAACAGCTGGCGCGCCGTCGTCGACGACCTGCGGGCCGTCGGCGACCAGGCCAGGGCCCTGCACCCCGGCGTGCCCGTCGTCCTGCTGGGCCACAGCCTCGGTTCGATGCTCGCCCGCGACTACGCGCAGGAGTACCCGGACGACCTGGCCGGCCTCATCCTCTCCGGCACCTTCCGCACCCTCCCGGGCGCCGAGTTGCAGAAGTCGATCGACGAGCTGGAGGCGGAGATCGCGGAGCGCGGCCGCACGGCTCGTTCCTCGTACCTCCCCGCCCTCTTCTCCTCGTTCAACGACGCGTACCCGCACCGCACCGGCTTCGAGTGGCTCTCGCGCGACGAGGCCGAGGTCGACGCGTACGCCGCCGACGAGCGGTGCGGCTTCGCGTTCAGCGCGGGCCTCGCGCTGGACTGGGTGCACGCGATCCGCAAGATCAACGACCCGCGCAACCTGGCCCGCGTCCCCGCCGACCTGCCGGTCCACATCGCCGTCGGCACCGAGGACCCCTGCAACCAGGGCATGACCCTCGTCTACGAACTGCTGGAGGACTTCCGCTACCACGGCACCGAGGACCTGACCTGGAAGGGCTACGCGGGCGCGCGCCACGAGATCCTCAACGAGACGAACCGCGACGAGGTCCATGACGACCTGACCGCCTGGCTCGCCCGGCACGTCTGAATCCGGTTCGTGACCACCGGCCCGAGTGCGGTATTGTTCTCAAGCGCGTTCAGCCAGGGGATTTCCTCCGGCAGACGGGCACCGGGACGTGGCGCAGCTTGGTAGCGCACTTGACTGGGGGTCAAGGGGTCGCAGGTTCAAATCCTGTCGTCCCGACTCGAAAGAGTCGTAGGCCGGAGGGCCGTGTCGGAGACATCCGATGCGGCCCTCCGGTCGTTTCCGGGCCCGGCCACCACAGCGGACGCCCGCCCGTCCCACCGTTCAGCCGGACGGTTCGGTACGCCGCGTGAGCAGCCCCTTGTCGGTGATCGCGGCCAGCGACAGCGTCCGGTAGCCCATGGACTCGAACAGGACGGTGATCCGGTCGCCCTCCTCGCTCATGACCGTGCCGTCGCCCCACTCCCGGTGGCTGATCCGCGCCCCCGGCGGGTACGAGGCGGCCTCGGGATGTGCGGGCTCCGGGGCGTCGTCCACCGCGGTCACGCCCTCGGCGGCCGTACCTTCGGCGGGGTCGGCGGGGCTGGCCAGGCACACGTCGCAGCCGCCGCAGGGTGGTTCGTACGCCTCCCCGAAGTAGCCGAGCAGGAAGCGGCGCCGGCATCCGGACGTCTCGGCGTACGCCAGCACCATGTCGAGCCTCGACCGTTCGAGCCGTCTGCGCGCATCAGCGGTCTCCGCCGCCCGGCCGGCGGCGTCGCCGGCCGTCATGCCCGGCTCGGGGCGCACCTCCCCGCTGTCCTCGGTCCGCACGGCGCCGGCCTCCTCCAGAAGGTTGGCGGCGGCCGTCACCCGGCGGCGCGGCAGGTCGGTCCGCGCGCCGACGTCGTCCAGCGCGACCGGTCCGTCCCCGTCCCAGAGGGCCTGCGCGACCTCGCCGAGCGTGTCCTCGTCCGGGGCGCGGGTGGCGAAGAGGCGTTGTAGGCCGCTGTCCTGCGGCCGGTAGTGCAGCACCGCCACCGCCGGGGCGCCGTCGCGCCCCGACCGCCCGATCTCCTGGTAGTACGCGTCCAGCGACCCGGGCAGCGACGCGTGCAGCACGAACCGCACGTCCTCCTTGTCGATGCCCATGCCGAAGGCCGACGTGGCGATGACGATGTCCGCCTCGCCCGCGAGGAAGGCGTCGTGCACCCGGGAGCGCTCCCCGGCGGCGAGCCCGGCGTGGTACGCCGCCGCCGACAGGCCCAGTCCGGCGAGCTCGGCGGCGTAGCCCTCGGCGTCCCTGCGCGTGGCCGCGTACACGATGCCGGGCTTGGGTTCCGCCGCGGCCCGCTCCACCACCGCCCGCCGCTTGTCCGCGTCCTCGGCGAAGCGCCGGACCTCCAGCGTGATGTTCGGCCGGTCGAACCCGGCCACGACCGACACGGCGTCCTCCATGCCCAGCCGCCGCTCGATCTCCTCCCGTACGGGAGGGGCGGCGGTGGCGGTCAGCGCGAGGACCGCGGGCCGGCCGACCCGTCGCACCACCTGCGCCAGGCGCAGGTAGTCGGGCCGGAAGTCGTGGCCCCAGGAGGCGACGCACTGCGCTTCGTCCACGACGAACAGCGAAGGACCGGCCGCTGCCAGGCACTCGACGACCTCGTCCTTCGCCAGCTGCTCCGGCGAGAGGAACAGGTACTCGGCGTCCCCCTGCCGCACGGCCTCCCAGGCCGCCTGCGACGTGCCGGACGCCTGCGCCGAGTTCACGGCGACGGCGTCCGGAGCGCCGCGGCCCGTCAGGCCGGCCATCTGGTCCCGTTGCAGGGCGATCAGGGGGGACACCACGACGGTGGGGCCGGGCAGCGAGAGTCCGGCCACCTGGTAGACCGCCGACTTGCCCGCGCCGGTCGGCATCACGACGAGCGTGTCGCGGCCGTCAAGGACCGCCTCCATGGCGGTCAGCTGTCCCGGCCGCAGAGAGTCCCAGCCGAACACCTCACGGGCCGTCCGGGCCAGCGCGTTGGCGGCGCTCCGGGCGCGCTTCGCGGCCATGTCCACCTCCTCGTCGCGCGGCCCGCGCACGTGGACGGCGCGGGCCGCGATGTCCGTACGGCGTCCCGCCCCGCCGGAGCTCAGGGACGGGGGCGGATGGTCGTCCCCTCGGCGGCCCGCGGGCTGCCGGTGATGCTGGTCATCAGCTCGGCACACAGGTCGCGCAGTTTCATGTTGCGGTGCTGGGACGCCGTGCGCAGGATGTCGAACGCCTCCCGCGCCGTGCAGCGCTGCTGGCTCATGATGACGCCGAGCGCCTGGTCGATGACGCTGCGGGACTCCATCGCGGTCCGCAGGTCGGCGGCGAACTCCTGGGCGTCGGAGATGCGCTGGGCGAGCGCGATGGCGCCCGTGCCCTGCGCGGCGATCGTCCGCAGGCCGGTGAGGTCGGTGTCGCTGAAGGCGGAGGGCTTGGGGGAGTAGAGGTTCAGGGCGCCGGCGGTGTGCGTGTGCGGCGCGATCGGCAGGGACAACGAGGAGCGTGTCCCGCAGGCGGCGGCGTACGCCGGATAGGGTCCCCAGCGGGTCTCCTCGAGCATGTCCGTCACCTGTACTTCGCCGCCCTGGCGCAGCGCCTGGAGGCAGGGGCCGTCGTCCTGCCCGTACTGCGCCTCGTCGAGGTCGGGCGCGCTGACGCCGGAACTGACCACGGTCAGGGGCCGGCTCTCGCGCTGGAGGGTGATGCCGCAGCCGTCCGCGGCCGGGGTCACCGCGAGGGCGCTGTCCGCCAGGACCTGGAGGAACGCGTCGAGGGAGTCGGTGTCCAGCAGCAGCGACACGACGTCCGGAGGGGCGGTGGGCTGATCGGGCGTGTCAGACATGATGTTCCGTTCCGGGCAGGGGCCCGTCGGTCGGCAGCGAGCGCGCCGCCGGGGACCACGGAGCCCAGTCCGAAGGGACACCTCCAGCGGAACCGGCCGCCGTCTCCCCGAGCGGGAAGCGCACGCGGCCACCACTCCCTCCACTATGCGTCATCCCGGCTCCACGGGCGCCCGTGCGCGCGCCCGCGTCGCCCCGGCCTCCCAATGGCCCCGCTTACCCCTCGGTCAACAGGGAACCCGAAGAGTGGGACCGGCGTGGGCCCGCGTACGAAATGGCTGGTCGAAGCCGTGTTCCCCGTCTTCGAGGAGTAGTCGTGACAGGTACAGACAAGATTGAGGAGGAGCCCGGCCTCCCGTGGTATCCCCGGGCGGACGCCGACGCGAGGTCCGGGGGTGCGGCATGTGCGGGCTGACGGGCGAGATCTGTTTCCACGGCGGCCGTCCCGACCTGGCCGCCGTCCAGCGGATGACCGACCGCATGGCGGCGCGGGGTCCTGACGGCCGGGGACTCTGGTCGCAGGGTCCCGTGGCCCTCGGCCACCGAAGACTGAAGATCATTGACCTGTCGGAGCACGGCGCCCAGCCGATGACCGACTCCGAGGCACGTCTGACCGGTGTGTTCAACGGGTGTGTGTACAACTACCAGGAGCTCCGCGAGGAGCTGCTCGGCCTCGGGCACCGCTTCTTCTCCACCTCCGACACCGAGGTGGTGCTGAAGGCGTACCGGCAGTGGGGCACGGACTGCGTCGACCACTTCGTCGGCATGTTCGCGTTCGCCATCGTCGAGACCGACACCGGCCGCCTCGTGCTCGGCCGGGACCGGCTGGGCATCAAGCCGCTGTACGTGTCCCGTACGGCCGACCGGATGCGCTTCGCCTCCTCGCTGCCCGCCCTGCTCGCGGGCGGCGGCGTCGACACGTCGCTGGACCCGGTCGCCCTGCACCATTACTTCAGCTGGCACGCGACGGTCGCGGCGCCGCACACCGTGCTCGCGGGCGTGCGCAAGCTCCCGCCGGCGACGGTGCGGGTGGTCGAGCCCGACGGCTCCTACCGCGACCACTGCTACTGGCAGCCGTCGTACACGCGCCGGCCCGAGTACGCCGGCATGGACGCCGCGGACTGGCGGGACGCCGTGCTGGACGCGCTGCGCACCGCCGTCCGGCGGCGGATGGTCGCCGACGTGCCGGTCGGCGTGCTGCTCTCGGGCGGTCTGGACTCCAGCCTGATCGTGGCGCTGCTCGCCGAGCAGGGGCAGCGGGACCTGGCGACGTTCAGCGTCGGCTTCGAGGCGGAGGGCGGCGAGGAGGGCGACGAGTTCGTCTACTCGGACCTGATCGCCCGCCGCTTCGAGACCGACCACCACCGGCTGATGGTTCCCTCCGACCGGGTGTCCACCGCCCTGGACGGGGCGATCGCCGCGATGAGCGAGCCCATGATCAGCCACGACGTCGTGGCGTTCCACCTGCTGTCGGAACTGGTCTCGAAGGAGGTCAGCGTCGTCCAGAGCGGCCAGGGCGCCGACGAGGTGTTCGCGGGCTACCACTGGTACCCGGCCATGGCGGCGGTCGAGCGGGAGCGGGAGCCGCAGACTTACGCGGACGTGTACTTCGACCGCTCGCACGCCGACCTCGCCCGCGTCCTCCAGCCGCACATGATGCCCGCCCACGACGTGTCCGGGCGCTTCGTACGGGAGCACATGGCGGTGCCCGGCGCGCAGACGGCGCTGGACGCGGCGCTGCGGCTGGACACCCACGTCATGCTCGTCGACGACCCGGTCAAACGGGTCGACAACATGACCATGGACTGGGGCCTGGAGGCCCGTGTGCCGTTCCTGGACCACGAGCTCGTCGAGCTGGCGGCGGCCTGCCCGCCGGAGCTGAAGCTCGCGCAGGGCGGCAAGGGCGTCCTCAAGGACGCCGGCCGCAAGATCCTGCCGCGCGAGATCGTCGACCGGCCCAAGGGCTACTTCCCGGTGCCCGCCATCCGCCACATGGCCGGGCCGGTGCTCGAACGGGTCCGCGAGGCACTGTCCGCCCCCGAGGCCAAGGGGCGCGGGGTGTTCGAGGAGGCGTACGTCGCCGAACTCCTCGCCGCGCCCGACGACCACCGTACGAAGCGCGGGGCGAACGCCCTGTGGCAAGTAGCGTTGCTGGAGCTATGGCTGCAGACCCACGGCATCGGCTGATCCGCCACCACGACGAGCCCGAAGGACCGGGCGCCGCGTTCGCGGCCCCGGCCCCCGTCGCGCTCGCCGACGCGCAGGGGTCCCCCGACACGCCCCAGCCCCTGATCTCGCACGGCTGCTGGTATCCGGTGGCGGACCCCACCGGGGAGCACGTCGCGTTCATCTGCGACCGGACCGGCGTTCCGCAGCTGTGGACGGGGCCGGTGGACGGCGACGAGGTGCATCTGCTCGACGCCGATCCGGATCCGGTCACGGAAGTGGCCTGGTCGCCGGACGGGCGCTGGATCGCGTACACGACGGCTCCCGGCGGCGGCGAGCACACCAGGGTGCTGTGCGTACGCCCCGACGGAACCGGCCGCCGGGTGCTGGCGGGCGCCGACCCCGGCAGCTCCGCGCACCTGGGGTGCTGGACCCGTGACGGGTCCTGGCTGGCGGTCACGGTCGCGGGCCGGGCCACCGGCGCGCACACCGCGGACCTGACCGCCGCGCTCGTGGACACCCCAGGACGGCCGCCGGACCCCTTCGCGCCGGACGGCGACGCCGGTGTGCCCGTCGGCGGCGCCGCCAGGGAGCCCGGCCTGGCGCGGCCCGGCACGTACGCACCCGAACTGCCCGCCGGCTGGGCGGAGCGCGACGGACACGCCACGCTGCTCGGCGGGGCGCACCGGGGCGACGTCGCGCCCGCCACGCGCACCACGTCCGAGGACGGGGACGCCCCCACCGCCGGTGGCGCACTGACCGCCTTCCTGATCGACCCGGACGGCGGCGATTCGCCGGTCCTGCTCGCCACCGAGACCGGAGCCGCGACGCTGCGCGTGTGCGACGTCAGCCAGGACGGACGCCTCGCGCTGCTGCGCCGCGGACCGCGAGGACGCCGCGAGGCGGTCGTACTGCGCACCGCGGATCTGCGGACGACGGGTGTCGTACGGGTGGCGGACGGCGATCCGTGGATCGGCCGGTTCTCTCCCGACGGGACCACGCTGTGGCTGCGCAGCGACCACCGGCGTGAGTTCGCGGCGCTCCTCGGCGCCGGTCTGGCCGCGGACGGGCACGTCCGCGACCTGTCGGTCGCGGCCGAACGGGACGGCAGCGACCTCGAACTGCTGGCCTTCACCGACGACGGCCGTACGGCCGCCCTGGCCTGGAACGTACAGGGGGCGAGCGAACTGGAGACGCTGCGGCTGCCCGCCGGGAGGCCGCAGACGGACGGGGAGCCGCCGCGGCGGGCGGCCGGGGACCAGACCCTGCGACTCGCCGCAGGCGAAGGGCAGGCGGACGGAAACGGGCAGGTGTCGCGGTCGGCCGCAGCGACGGTCCCGGTCTCCGGGCACGCCGCCGACGCTTCCGCGCCGCGTGCCGTGCCGCTGCCGCACGAAGTCGTCACCCGTATCGCCCGCGCCGGACCGGACGGCCTGGTGCTCGCCGTCTCCGGATCGCAGCGCCGCCCGGGGGTGTGGTGGTCCCCGGGCGCCGCGTCCCCCGCCCGCACCCCGTGGTCGTCCCGCGACGAGGACGCGGTGCCGCCGGGCCGCCCGCCCGTCCGTCCGGCGGCGCTGCGGCTCACGGCCCGCGACGGGCTGCCGCTCGGCGGCTGGTACTACCGCGCGCCCGGCCGGGACGCGAGCCACCCCGCGCCGTGCGTCATCCACCTCCACGGCGGTCCTGAGGAGCAGGAGCGCCCGGTGTTCAACCCGCTCTACCACGAGCTGCTCGGAAGGGGGCTCGACGTGTTCGCGCCGGACGTACGCGGCTCGTCGGGCTCCGGCCGGTCCTTCGTCGACGCCGACCTGGGCAAGGGGCGGTTCGACGCGATCAACGATGTCGCCGACTGCGCCGCCCACGCCGTCATGACGGGACGCGCCGATCCTGGCCGGCTGGCCGTGATGGGCCGCTCGTACGGCGGTTATCTGACCATGGCGTCCCTGGTGTGGCACCCGGAGGTCTTCCGCACCGGTGTGGCGGTCTGCGGCATGTCCGACTTCGCGACCTTCTTCGCCGGCACGGAGCCGTGGATCGCCGAATCGGCGGCGCACAAGTACGGCCACCCCGAACACGACCGCGAGCTGCTGCACGCGCTGTCGCCGATGAGCCGCGTCGACGCACTGCGCGCGCCGCTGCTCGCCGTGCACGGCGAGCACGACACGAACGTGCCGCCGGGGGAGTCCCAGCAGATGGTGCGGGCGGCGCGGGAACGCGGGCACGCCGCCGAACTCCTGACGCTGCGCAACGAGGGTCACGAGTTCCTGCGGGCCGACAACCGCCGGCTGTTCCGCCGCGCCGCCGCGAACTGGCTGGAACGCCATCTGACCGCGTGACGGCGTCGCACCCGGCCCCCACGCCGTCGTACCGGACCTTGGGCCCGTCGTACCGGACCCCCATGCCGTCGTACCGGACCCCCGGCCCGTCGTACCGGATGCCGGGGGTCCGTTCAGGTCACTCGGTTACGCCGACCCTCCGGAGTGCCCCTTCGGAGTCCCCTCGGCGCCCGCTTCCGCGTCCTCGGCGCCGCTCTTCGTCTCGCGCAGACCCTGTCCGCCCTCGCGCGTGCGGCCCTCTTCCTCCGGGTGCACGTCCTTCTCGCCGGTCACGCGCTCAAGAGGCGACTGGGCTTCCTCGTCCCACTTCCTGGACTGGTTCATCGCCATTCCCTCCACCACTGGACGGAGGCCGGATCGGCCTGAACAGTCGGACGGGTGCCCAGCACGCCGTATGCAGAAACCCGCGAAACGGGAAAATAGGGCATGGGTGCCCGGTTTTCGAATCGCCCCCACGAGCCCGTCGTCACTCCCGGGCACGGGCCCCTTCCCGCGTCCGCCCCGCCGTGACGGAACGGTCCGGATTCCGGCGTACGTACTCCGTCTCCAGCTCGGCCGTGCGCCGGCTGTGCGCGTCCAGGGCGTCCTGGGAGCCGTGCAGCAAGGTGTCGTGCCGGGTGCGGTGCACGCTCTCCAGCTCGCGCAGCAGCTGCTGGTCGTCGAGCTCCGCCGGGTCCTTGCCCATCGCCGCGCTCTTGTCGTCGTTCTCCGCCACGGTCATCTCCTTCTGGTCTCCGGACGCGCTCGAAGCGCACGCTTCGGCCGACGGGTTCCCCCGCGCCCGGGACCCACTCACTCCGGTCCGCGCCCGGCTCCCGGGCCTTCGGCGCCATGGGCGCGCCTCGCTCCGTACCGAACCTCGCACCGTTCACCGCCACCGGCGACCGGGAAGCGGCCGGACGGCCCTTCAGGGCCTCTCGGGCAGCGGTACGCCGGCCGGCCCCTCACTCCGGTGCGCTCGGGTTCCAGCGGCTCATTCGGCCGCCACGGGAACACCCGCGGCGGTACCGGCCGCCGCGCGCACCGCGAGGTGGTACACGGCGAACGCGCGGCCGATCACCGGCTGGGCGACGTTGCGCACCCGTACGCCGCCGCTGGTCATGCCGTGCTCCGTGCCCAGGTGCGCGTGTCCGTGCACCGCCAGGTCGGCGCCTGACTCGTCCATCGCCTCCGCCAGCAGGTAGCTGCCCAGGAAGGGGAAGATCTCCGGGGGCTCGCCCGCCAGGGTGTCCGGCACGGGCGCGAAGTGCGTCAGGGCAATGCGTACGGCGCACCCGCTGTCCTTCAGCTCGTCCAGGGAACGCTTCAGGCTCTCCGCGCACCGCCGGCTGTACCGGATGAACTCCTTCATCACCGGCTCGCCGAACTCGCCGCCGCTGCGCCCGGCGAAACCCCCGCCGAAGCCCTTCGTCCCGGCGACACCCACCCGTACCCCGCCGATGTCGAGGACGGTTCCGCCGCCCTCCAGCACGGTCACGGCGGCCTCTTCGAGCACCGATGTCACCTCGGCCTGCTGGTCGCTGTGGTAGTCGTGATTGCCCAGGACGGCCACCACGGGCACGCCGAGCTCCGCCACCTCCCGGGCGACCACCCGCGCCTCCTCGGCCGTCCCGTGCCGCGTCAGGTCGCCCGCGAGCAGCAATACGTCGGCCGAGTCCCGGATGGTCTCGAACGCGGGCCGCAGCACGCCCGCGCTGTCGTGCCCCATGTGGATGTCACCGACGGCCGCGATCCGGATCACGCGAGCTCCTCCGTGTGGTCGGGCGCGGTGGCCGAGACCACGACCAGGTCCTCACGCAGCGGGAGCCCGGCCAGTTCGTCCTCGGCCATGCGCAGGATCTCGTTGCGGCAGGCGGCGCTGGAGACGGTGCCGGCGATCAGTACGCTGCCTCCGCGCAGCTCTATCCGTACGCCCATCTCGGCGTAGTCGCCGCTCGCCAGATGCTCTCGCAGATGGGCGATGCGGTACTCGGCGGCGGATGTGTCGTTCACGGCCCTGCCTCCCGCTCATCGATGACGTGCAGACGTTCCAGAAGGTAGAGAAACGCGTCCGGCATGGGCGAGTCCTGGTGCTCGCGGCGCAACCGGTCCCAGTCGATCTTCTCCCGCAGGGTCCGCGCGATGGGCAGTACGGCCCCGAAGTCGCAGTGGTGCTCGGAGAACGCGTGGAGCTGACTGCCCATGAGATCGGTGGGCGACAGCACGGGCATGTGCACCGAGTCCACCGGAAGCGTCTGCGCCCGGCTCAGCAGCTCCCTGGTCACCGGCTGCCGCGCCAGCTCGAAGATCAGGTCGATCTCCTCGCCGTGGCTGCGCGCCTTGATCAGCCAGTCCTCCGGCGGCTGCCGCACCTCGATCCCGGCGGCCTCAAGATCGGCGGTCACGGCCTCCGCGTCCTCGCGCAGGATGCAGAAGTCGGCGTCGTGCTGGAAACTCGCCGGCACCCCGTGGGCGTACGCCGCGACGCTCCCCACCAGCGCGAAGGGGTGCCCGGAGCTCTTGAGCCGGGACGCCACGTGCTTCGTGGCCTCAAGAATGGCCTGGGTGCGGTCCGGCGGCAGCGGCCGGGCGCCGGGCGACGCCCCGGCGAGCGGCTCCACGGGCGCCCTGTCCACAGCTCTACCCGTCGTCAGCCACGGACCGGCCGCGTCGGGCCGGTCGCCGGGTGGGGAGGCGTCTGGTGAGTAACCGCGCACGGGTGCACCTTCCTCGTCGCCTTATCCGGGCCCTGCGCTCGTGACGGTGAAGATCGCGCCGTCCGGGTCGCGCAGCGTCGTCTCCATGCCGTAGGCGGTGGGACCGTGCCCGAGGGCGGTACCGCCGTGGCGGAGCGCTGCCTGGACCGTAGCCTCGACGTCCGGTACGGGGAAGTGGGCGTGCCACCGGGGCTGGATCAGGGGATCGGGTGCGGTGTCGACGGCGCCGGAACTCAGCCTCGCCAGGATCTGCCCGTCCTGGAGCAGTACGACCTCGTCCTCCTGGTACTCGACCTCGCAGCAACCGGGCCGGCCGGAGGCCCATTCGAGGACCTGTCCGTAGAAGATGGCGGCGTCGAACGCGTCCCGGGTCCGCAGCCGCAGCCATACGGGTGCGTTCTTCCGCCACACGTGCCAGTCGGAGAAGAGCTGTCCCTCCCAGATGCCGAACACGGCCCCGTCGCGGTCCGCCGCGATCGCGCCCCGGCCCGTGGCGAAGCGCAGCGGGCCCACGGCGACGGTGGCGCTGCGCTCCCGGATGCGGCTCGCGGTTTCGTCCACACTGGCGACGGCGAAGTACGGCGTCCAGGTGACGGGCGCCCGCAGAGCGGTGTCCAGCGAGCCGATGCCGGCGACGGGATCCCCGTCGAGCAGGGCGATGCTGAATCCGCGGCCGAGCCCGGCGCGCCGGAACTCCCACCCCAGCACCGCGCCGTAGAAGGCCTGGGCGGGTTCCAGGTCGCGTGCCATCAGCGTGATCCAGCAGGGAGCTCCGAAGATCTCGTGGCTCGAGGTTCTGCCGGTGGCCGTCGTATCCATGTCCATCGCACGTGTCCTGGTCGAATGGGGGCGGGTGAGGCCGGTCGCGTAATCCATCCTGCCCCCGGGGGTCCGTACTGGCGAACCGCGTGAACGCCCGGAGCAGGCCGTCGATCATGGACTGGTGTGTCTGTTCCCGTGCTTGGAGGGTACTCGCCGGACGCCGTGGAAAGCGGGCGACAGGAGCGGCGCGCTGCTGCGTTTGCGGAGAGAACACACCGGACGCAGTGTGGGCGAAGGCTGCCCATCGCACGCAGCGGACCACTGATCCACGTACGAAGGAGTAACCATGCCCAAGGGTTCGAGCTCCAAGCGGGAACGCCAGTACGAGCACATCAAGGAGAGCGCCGAAGAGCGCGGCGCCGGCACCAAGCGGGCCAAGGAGATGGCCGCGCGTACCGTCAACAAGGAGCGGGCGCGTTCCGGCGAGTCGAAGACGGCGAGCAAGAGCTCGACCCAGGGCAAGTCGGCCTCGCAACGCGGCGGTCAGCGCTCCGGCGGCGGACGTTCCGGCGGTGGCTCGGAGGGACAGACGTACGACCAGCTGTACGCGGAGGCCCGGCGCCGCGGCATCCAGGGACGTTCCTCGATGAACAAGTCCGAACTCCAGCGGTCCCTCGGAAAGTCCTGACGCTCGGCACGTCCTGACGCGCGGAACGCCCGGCGCGCGACCTGCCGCGAGCGGCGCCGCGGGCGGAGGGACTCGACCCGCCCGGTGCTCAGTCGGGCTCGCGCGGCTCCAGTGGGCGGGTGGCGGGGCCGTGCAGGACCGCACCGTCCGTCCCGAAGCGCGAGCCGTGGCACGGGCACTCCCAGACCTTCTCGGCGTCGTTGAACCGCACCAGGCAGCCCAGGTGCGTACAGCGGGCGGACACCACGTGCGCCACGCCGGACTCGTCGCGGTAGACCGCGCGGCGCCGCCCTTCCATCCGGACGACCGCGCCGCCGCCCGGCGGGATCCCGTCGACCGAGTCGACGTGACCGGTGTGCAGACGGTCGCCCACGAAGTTCCGGGTGACGGCGCTCTGGTACCGCGCCAACTCCGCCGTCTCCCGCACCCCGGGCAGTCGGCGCGGGTCGTACAGATCCGTCCACCCGGGCCGCGGCCCGCCCACCACGTGGGCGGCGATCAGGCGGCCGGCCATCACCCCGTTGCTCATGCCCCATCCGCCGAACCCCGTCGCGACGAACACGTGCTGCGTGCCCGCGTGCGCGTGACCCACGTACGGCAGCCGGTCGGTCGACTCGTTGTCCTGCGCCGCCCAGCGGTACACGCGGTCCGCCGCGGCGAAACCGGGCATCCGGTCCCGCGCCCAGGCGTCCAGGCGCTCGAACCGTTCCCGCACGCCGCCGGCTCCCGGCTCGAAACGCTCGCCCGTGACGACGAGCAGCCGCCGTCCGTCGTCGTACGGCGCGGTCCGCACGGAACGCACCCGGTCGGCCGGGCTCATGTACATGCCCTTCGGCGCGTTCCCGGAAGCCACCGGAACCGCGATCACTAGTTCCCGCCACGGCTTCAGACGGGTGAAGAGCAGAGTGTGGTCGAAGAGCGGGTAGTGCGTCGCGATCACGGCGTCGCGCGCCGACACCGTGACCCCGCCCTCCGTGGACAGCCGGCAGCGCACGCCGTCGTGCAGTCCCGTCACACGCGTCCGCTCGTGCACGCGTCCGCCGGCGGCGGTGAACCGCTCGGCCAGGGCGAGCAGGAACCTGCGCGGGTGGAACTGCGCCTGCCGCTCCGCCCGCACCGCCCCGGCCACCGGGAACTGCAGCTCCGTACCGGTCACGAACGAAGCGTCCAGGCCCGCCCGCCGCGCGGCCCCGGCCTCGTCCCGCAGCTCCTCCGTACGCCCCGGGTCCTCCAGGTACGTGCAGGCCGTCGTCCGCTCCAGGTCGGCATCGATGCCCAGCTCGTCGCAGAGCGCCGCCGTACGGTCGACCGCGTCCTGCTGCGACAGCGCGTACAGGGCAGCGCCTTCGGGGCCGTGCCGCGCCTCCAGGCGGGCGTACGCCAGCCCGTGCAGCGCCGTCAGCTTGGCCGTCGTGTACCCGCTCACCCCTGCGGCGATCCTGTCCGCCTCCAGGAGCACGACGTCCAGGCCCGCCCGGACCAGCTCCCAGGCCGTGCACAGGCCGGCGATGCCGCCGCCGACCACGGCGACGTCCGCCGTCAGGTCCCCGTCCGGCGGCGGGTACCGGGTGCCCGGGGTGGTGGCCATCCAGTACGACTCGTCGATCGCCGGACGCTTGCCGTCCATGGGCTACGGCTTCCCGTTCCGCGGCACGGCTAACGGCCGCCGTCCACGGAACGACGCCCGGCGCGGACCGGCCCCCTGTTTCCCGTGCCGGCGTCGCGGTGCACGCCACCCTGCTCACGATTTCCACCGTTTCCGCCACCTCCTCGTGGGTACCGGGAGCCAGTCCCGACGGGGAGTGGTCCGAGGGCGGCAGGCGGCCGTTCCCGGGAACGGCCCGAAGACGCGCCCCGCCCCGGCAACGACCGTTCCCGGGAACAGCCCCACAACGCGGCCCCCGCCCACGCCTGCCAAGGGACTGGTGACGCGGAAGCGGCGCATGCCGCCTTGCGGGAGCGCCCGTACCGCGCAAGTGTCGGAACGACCGAGTCCGAGGAGGACGCCAGCATGCCCATCGCCACGGTGAACCCCGCCACCGGAGAGACGCTCAAGACCTTCGACGCGCTCGGAGCGGAAGAGATCGAGAGCCGCCTGGCACGCGCCGCCACCGCCTTCGCCCAGTACCGCACCACCGGTTTCGACCGGCGGGCGGAGCTGCTCAACCGCGCCGCCGACCTCCTCGACGAGGACCAGGACGACATCGCCCGCACCATGACCACCGAAATGGGCAAGCCGATCACGGCCGCCCGCGCGGAGGCGGCCAAATGCGCGAAGGCGATGCGCTGGTACGCGGAGAAGGCCCCGGAGCTGCTGGCCGACGAACACCCGGCCGCCGCCGACGTGACCGACTCCGGAGCCTCCCGGGCGATCGTCCGCTACCGGCCGCTCGGTGTCGTCCTCGCCGTGATGCCGTGGAACTTCCCGCTGTGGCAGGTCGTGCGCTTCGCCGCCCCCGCGCTCATGGCCGGCAACGTGGGCCTGCTCAAGCACGCGTCCAACGTGCCGCAGACCGCCCTCTACCTGGAGGACCTCTTCCGCCGCGCGGGCTTCCCCGCAGGGTGCTTCCAGACGCTGCTGATCGGCTCCGGAGCGGTCGAGGACATCCTGCGCGACCCCCGCGTGGCCGCCGCGACACTCACCGGCAGCGAGCCGGCCGGACGCTCCGTCGCGGCGGTCGCGGGCGACGAGGTGAAGCGGACGGTACTGGAGCTCGGCGGCAGCGACCCGTTCGTGGTGATGCCGTCCGCCGACGTCGAACGGGCCGCCCGTACGGCCGTGACGGCCCGCACGCAGAACAACGGCCAGTCCTGCATCGCCGCCAAGCGCTTCATCGTCCACACCGACGTCTACGACGACTTCTGCGCGCGCTTCACCGCCGGGATGCGCGAGCTGACCGTCGGCGACCCGTCGCAGGACACCACCGACGTCGGACCGCTGGCCAGCGAACAGGGACGCACCGACCTCGAAGAGCTCGTCGACGACGCCCTGCGCCTGGGCGCCACCGCGCGATGCGGCGCACGCCGCCCCGAGCAGCACGACAAGGGCTGGTTCTACGAGCCCACCGTCCTCACCGACGTCACCGAGGACATGCGCATCCACCGGGAGGAGGCGTTCGGCCCCGTGGCCACGGTCTACCGGGTGTCCGGCCTCGACGAGGCCGTCACCCTCGCCAACGACTCGCCCTTCGGTCTCAGCTCCAACGTGTGGACCCGCGACGACGGGGAAGTCGAGCGCTTCGTGCGCGACCTGGAAGCGGGCGGCGTCTTCGTCAACGGCATGACCGCCTCCCATCCCGCCCTGCCCTTCGGTGGAGTCAAGCGCTCCGGATACGGCAGGGAGCTGTCCGGCCACGGCATCCGCGAGTTCTGCAACGTCACCACGGTCTGGCACGGCGCCGATCCCGGGGAGAAGAACTGACCGCCCCGCTCCCGCCCACCGACGTGCCGGCCACCCAGAGGACCCTGTACGGCGCCCACGTCGTGCTGCGCCCGCCGACCCCCGAGGACATCCCCGTGCTGGCCGGCATCCGGGCCACCCCGCAAGTGCGTGCGACCTGGCGCGGCGGCGACGACCTCGTACGGGCGGTCACCGACGGCCTCGCCGACCCCGACGCCACCACCCTGGTCGTCGAGTACGCGGGCCGGACGGCCGGCGCTGTGCAGTGGAGCGAGGAACAGGACCCCGACTACCGCCACGCCGGCATCGACATCTACCTCGACCCGGCCGTGCACGGCCGGGGCCTCGGCGCGGACGCCGTACGCACTCTCGCCCACCACCTGATCACCGACCTCGGCCACCACCGCGTCGTGATCGACCCGGCGGCGGACAACACGGCCGCCGTCCGCTGCTACACCAAGGTGGGCTTCCGGCCCGTCGGCATCATGCGCGCCTACGAACGCGGCCCCGACGGAACCTGGCACGACGGCCTTCTCATGGACCTGCTGGCCCCGGACCTGATTCCGCCCCCGGCACAGGAGTGACGCCTACGGACGCCTCGGGGACGTGCCGTACGAGCGCCAGGGCGGCGGCGTCGTCACGGAGCCGGCCGCCGGCGGCGTGCCGGGACACTTCCGCGAGGAGCGCCCTGGTCAGGGCGGCGGGGCAGGGGCCGAACTCCTGCCCCGCCACGGCGGCCTCCAGGTCGAAGAAGTCACGGTCGCCGTTGCGGGCCTCCGTGATGCCGTCCGTCACCATCAGCAGCGACGTGCCGACGGCCAGAGTGTGCGTGTTCACCCGCAGCGGCTCGTCCCCGGCGAACTCGAAGTACCCCAGAGGGCACCCCGGCCACAGGCTCAGTTCCCGGGAACGGTCCGGAGCCACAGCGATCGGCGGAACGTGCCCGCAGTTGACGAGTTCCAGGGCGCCGTCGGGGCGTCCCTGGAGCAGCAGGGCCGTCGCGTACCTGTCGTCCCCGCTGGCGTCCTGACGGCGGCGCAGCGACCGGTCCATCCGCCGCGCCACGGCCGCCAGGTCCGGTTCGTCGTACGCCGCCTCCCGGAAGGCCCCGAGCAGGGTCACGGTGGCGTCCACGGCCGGCAGCCCCTTGCCGCACACGTCCCCCAGGACGAGCCGCAGCCCGTACGGCGTCTGGAGCGCGTCGTAGAAGTCGCCGCCCACCCGCGCCTCCGCCTCGGCGGCGCGGTAGAAACCCGCCAGACGGTAGCCCTGCGTCGTCTCCGGCAGCGGCCGCAGCACGGCCCGCTGGACCCCGCCGGCGAGGGAGCGGACATGATCCAGCGTGCGCTCGCCGCGCGACCGGGCGACGGCCGCGGCGACGCCCGCGACGGTGACCACCGCGATGGCGATCGTCACCATCGGCAGCGCCGAGCCGCCCAGCGGCGTACTGCCCCAGCGCAGCACCGTCTGCGTCACGGCGGCCAGCACCCCGAACCCCAGAATGCCCGGCCACCGGTGAGCGACGGCCGCAAGGGCGGGGACAGCCGCGAGCACCGGCCCGACGGAGACGTCGGGCCCGGTCGACACGGCCAGGACCAGCGCGGCCGACCACACCAGCCACGGCATCGCCCCCGCCACCACGCATTTACGGGAGGAGAGGTCCGGCACACGCGGGAGCACGGCACGGAGCAGACGGACCGACGGCATACGGCAGGCCTCTCGCACTGGACGACGTGCTCATCGTGGCGCGCGCCGGGTGCCGGTCGCCAGGGGAACTTGTGCCCGTATGCCCCCCTGGACCTCCGGCCCTCGGCCGCGCCCGAGCAGCGCGTTCAGCTCGCCGTACTCACCGAGTCGGTGAAGACGCGGTCGGCTCCCGCCGCGACGCACGGCCCGGTTTGACTCAACCCGACGCCATGCGTAATGTGCTCCGAGCTGTCGCGGAGCCGGAACGGTTCTGCGACGTCACCGCCGCGAGAGCGGCACCCACCAAACCTCAGCGCGATTCCCGGTCCGGGAGAATTTCGGCATGCCGGAATTCAATCGACAGGCTCGATTATGAGCCGCCCGGGATATCCGCTAGAGTTCGGGACGTCGGAACGGCCGAAAAGCCGGGATGACAAAGACACACCCCGCCGACGGGGAATCGGACGCGAAAGAGTCTGATAGAGTCGGAAACACGAAATGCCGAACGAAAGCCCGGAGGAAAGCCCGAGAGGGTGAGTACAAAGGAAGCGTCCGTTCCTTG
>NZ_JBSGYQ010000006.1:0-52735 GCF_053610585.1 Streptomyces sp. NPDC054887
CGAATCCCCGGGGCCCTCGGCCGTTTCGTCGTGGCCGGTCGTCAGCCGCTCAGCAGCTCAGCCGCCGACGGTGTAGCTCTTGGCCGCGTCCGACATCTCCGCGTCGCGGACCACCTTCATGCCTCCCGTGGCGCTCTTGTCGGGCTGGAGGACGACCGTCTGGCGCGAGGAGGGCTGCTTCGGGTCGGTGAAGTCGTGCGTGGTGCCGAAGCCCGAGTCGTACGCGTCGATCTTCAGCAGCGCCTCCCCGACGCCCTCGCGGGTGAGGTCCTTCGCCGAGCACGCCTTCTTCAGGGCCTCGCCGAAGACCGACGCGGCCGTCCAGCCGGCCACCACGCCGTTGTCCAGCGCGTCCGAGGGGTACGCCGCCTTGTAGTCCGCGACGAGCTTCTTCGCGGCGGCGGAGTCGGTGCCGATGGGCTGGGTGGGTGAGGCCACGTAGTAGTTCTTCGCCAGCGCGGGGCCGGCCTGGGTGGCGAGGAGCTGCGGCGAGAACGCCGAGTTGTTGCCGATGATCGGCGCCTGGAGCTTGACGGCCGCCGCGACTCCGACGAACGAGGCCGCCTGGCGCGGTCCCGCGCTGATGACGACGCCCTTGACGCCGGCCTTCTTGAGCGCGGCGACCTGCGCCGTCATGTCGTTGTCGGTCGGCTTGATCTTCTGCTCCACGACGGTGAGCCCGGCCTCCTCGGCGGCGTACTCGGCCCCCGCGAGAGCGTTCTCGCCGTAGTCGCCCTCGAAGTACACGTGGCCGAGCTTGTCGCCCTTCTTGAGTCCCTTCTCCTTCATCAGGAAGTCGACGGCGTTGATCGTCTCGACGTCGTACGTGTTGCCGACGACCCGGATGTACGGGCTGCCCAGCAGCGAGGCGGACCACGCCTGCGGGATGACGAGGCCCTTGTCCTGGCCGTCGACGCGCTGCTTCACGGCGGCGACGAAGGGCGAGCCGATGAACTGGGCGAAGCCGAGCACCTGCGGCGACAGCTCCGTGTAGCCGGAGACGGCCTTCTGCGGGTCGTAGCCGTGGTCGCGCACGACCAGTTCTATCTTCCGGCCGCAGACGCCGCCGTCGGCGTTGGCCTGCTTCACGTACAGCTGCTGGGCCTGGGTGACGCTCTTGCCGAGCGAGGCGTAGACGCCGGTCATGTCGGTCAGCGCACCGAGCTTGATCGTCTTGTCCGTGACGCCCTGCCCGGTCTTGACGCCGCCGGCGTCCGGCTTGTCGCCGCCGCCGGAGTCCTTCGCCTTCGAGCTGCATCCGGCCGCCGTCAGCGCGAGCAGGGCCGCGAGTGCGGCGGCGGTGGTTCTGGTGACCTGGGTACGCGTGGTCATCGTTACTCCCCTGAGGTTGTCGACTTGCGCCGGAGGGATGGCCGCACCAGGCCGCCCGGCAGGAAGAGCACCACCGCGACAACGGCGGCGCCGTAGAGGTACCGCGACGCCTCGCCCGGTGCGACCCCGCCCGTACCGGGGGCGGAGACCAGGGGCAGGGCGTCGCTGTACCGGGTGAGGAGCTGAGGCAGCAGGGAGACGAACACGGCTCCCACCACCGCTCCCGCGACCGAGCCGAGACCGCCGATGACGATCATGGCGAGATATTCGAGGGACAGGATCATGCCGAAGTACTCCGGCACGGTCCGCTGGAAGACCAGCGCGAGCAGGACGCCCGCCAGGCCCGCGTACATGGAGGAGAGCACGAACACCCCGGCGCGGTAGCGGGCCACCGGCACCCCCATGACCCCGGCGGCGATGCGGTGGTCGCGGATGGCGTTCATGGCCCGTCCGGGCCGCCCGCGCAGCACGCCGCGGGCGAAGAGGGCACAGCCGGCCAGCGCGAGCAGGCCGACGTACCAGAGCTTCTCGGCGGAGCCGAAGGGCACGGCGGCCACCAGCAGCTCCGACTCGTCGAAGGTGACGCCGAACAGGCTCAGCGGCGGGACGTCGCGGCCGTTGAAGCCGCCGGTCAGGCCGTGGGCGTTGAACAGCACGTGCTGGCCGATGAAGATCAGCGCGAGCGTCGCGATGCCGAGGTACGCGCCCTGGAGCCGTCCGGCGATGGGGCTGAACAGTCCGCCGGCGACGCCCGCGAGCGCCACGGCGAGCACGGCCGCGAGCCAGCTGGGCAGGTTCAGGCCGGTGAGCGTGCCGGTGGAGTCCCCGGCGAGGACGCAGTATCCGTACGCGCCGACGGCGAGGAAGAAGGCGTGGCCCATGGAGAGCTGGCCGGTCGAGCCGGTCAGCAGGTTGAGGCCGATGGCGCCGATGGCGGCGGCCATCGCGAAGAGGCCCGCCTGGAGCCAGAAGCGCTCCAGGTAGAAGGGCAGCGCGAGGAGCAGGACCGCTCCGGCGGTCCACAGTGCGAGGCGGCGGATCCGCTTGGCCGGGTCAGACACGGGCCAGCTCCTTCGTGCCGAAGAGGCCGGCCGGGCGGACCAGCAGCACGGCGACCATCACGAGGTACGGGGCCAGGTCGCCGATGCCGCGGCCCAGGAAGGTCAGGTCGCCCTGGTAGCCGGTGGCCAGCGACTCGGTGATGCCGACGAGGAGGCCGCCGACGAGCGCTCCGGTGGTGGAGTCGAGTCCGCCCAGGATCGCGGCGGGGAACGCCTTCAGCGCGGCGAGCGAGGTGGAGCGTTCCAGCCCCGGCGTCGGGAAGACCGTCAGGAACAGCGCGGCGACGGCGGCCAGTGCGCCCGCCACCGCCCAGGCGCCGAGCGAGACCCGGCCCAGGCGTACGCCCATCAGCGCTGCGGTCTCGGAGTTCTCCGCGGCGGCGCGCATCGCCACTCCCCAGGAGGTGAAGCGGAAGGCGAGCAGGAAGGCGGTGAGGAGCAGGCCCGCGGCGACGAACGCGGCGATCCGGGTGTGCGCGATGCTCACGCCGCCGACGGTGAGGACGGCGTCGCCCCAGGGGTCGCCCAGGGCGAGGACGTCGGTGCCGATGCGGCGGGTCAGCTCGGTCGTGAGCAGGATGTCGACGCCGATGGTCACGATGGCCAGCACACTGTGGTTCGAGCCCCGGTAGCGGCGCATCACCAGGAACTCGACGCCCGCGCCGACGGCGGCGGCGCCGCCGATGCCGGCGAGCAGGGCGAGCCAGAAGCCGATGTCGTCGTGGAGCACGGCGGTGACGTAGCCGCCGGCGAGCAGCAGCGAGGCGTGGGCGAAGTTGACGACCTCGGTGGCGCGGAAGATCACCACGAAGCCGAGGGCGATCAGGGCGTAGACGGAACCGATCGAGATCCCGTTCAGGAGCAGTTCGGCGAAGGTGGTCATGAGGTGGCCTCCTCTCCCAGGTAGGCGCGGACGACGGCGGGGTCGGACTGGACGGACGCGGGCGTTCCGTCGGCGATCAGCCGCCCGAAGTCGAGGACGGTCACGGAGTCGGCGAGCCGCATCACGACCCCCATGTCGTGCTCGACCAGCACGATGGAGATGCCGAGGCTGTCGCGTACGCCCGCGACGACGGCGGCGGTGGCCCGGCGCTCGCCGGCGGTCATGCCGGCGACCGGTTCGTCGAGGAGCAGCAGCTTGGGCTCCATGCACAGGGCGCGGGCCAGCTCGGCGAGCTTCTGCTGCCCGTACGGGAGCGACCCCGCGGGGCGGGCGAGCTGGTCCTCAAGCCCCACGAACGCGGCGATCTCCCTTACGCGTTCGCGGTGCCTGGCCTCCTCGCGGCCGGCGGACGGCAGCCGCAGGCCCGCCGCCACGAAACCGGTGCGGGTGAGCCGGTGGCGGCCGAGCATCAGGCTGTCCTCGACGGTGGCTCCGGGCGGCAGGGCGAGGTTCTGGAACGTCCTGGCGACACCGAGGTCCGCGATGCGGTGGGGCGGCAGGCCGGTCAGTTCCCGGTCGCCGAAGCGGACGCTGCCGGAGGTGGCCCGGTACACGCCGGAGAGGACGTTGAAGGTGGTGGACTTGCCGGCGCCGTTGGGTCCGATGACGGCGTGCACGGTGCCGGGCCGTACGGTGAAGCCGATCGCGTCCAGGGCGGTGAGTCCGGCGAACCGCACGGTCAGGTCGCGCACTTCCAGTGCCGGGGCTTCGGTGCTCATCGCTCCTCCCAGACACCGAGTGTGCGGTGGGCCGCCACGGCCTCGGAGGCGTCGGCCGCGGCGTCCTCGTCGACGACGCCCAGGTAGCGGCGGCGTACCTCGTCGGAGGCGGCCAGCTCGTCGGCGGGTCCCGACAGGACGACCTCGCCGACGTCGAGGACGTAGGCGTGCGAGGCGAGGCGCAGGGCGATGGCGGCGTTCTGTTCGACGAGCAGTACGGCCGTGCCCTGGGCGTTGATCTCGGTGATGGTCTCCGCGATCCGCTGGGCCATCAGCGGGGCGAGCCCCAGCGAGGGCTCGTCCAGGAGCAGCAGTTTCGGACCTGCCATCAGGGCCCTGGCCACCGCGAGCATCTGCTGCTCGCCGCCGGAGAGCAGCCCCGCACGCTGTCCGGCGCGGTCGGCGAGGACCGGGAACAGCTCGTGGACGCGGCGCAGGGCCGCGGCCTGGGCAGCGCGGTCGCCGGTGGAGCCGAGCGCCCCGGCGCGCAGGTTGTCGGCCACCGTCATCCGGGCGAACACCTGCCGCCCTTCCGGCACTTGGCACAGCCCGGCCGCCACCACCCGGTCGGGAGACAGGCCCGTGAGCGGCCGGCCGCCGAAGGCGACGGTGCCTCCGGTGACCGCTCCGCCGTGGAACGACAGTGTGCGGGAGACAGCGCGCAGGAGCGTGGACTTGCCCGCTCCGTTGCTGCCCAGTACGGCGACGACGGATCCTTCGGGCAGCGTCAGCGACACGTGCCGCAGCGCCCTCACGGGTCCGTACCCCGCCGAAAGATCCCGTATTTCCAGTGCGGCGCCCGCCATGGCACCCCTTCCTCGGGCCGTTCGATGGGGCTCACCTCAACACCGGCGCACGGGTGGCGTCCACGGTTGGCGGCAGAACCGCTGCCGGTGACCACCCGCGCCCGGCACCGGTTGTGCACGCGCACAACACCGCGTGTCAGGGGGGTGTCGGGACGGCCCGGCGCATGGCACGCTCTCGCCCCATGGGAGGCCGCAGAGTACGCACGGGACACGACTGGGCAGTATTGACGGAGGCATGTGCGGCGCTGCTCGACCGGCTGCCGGATCTGGTGGACCGGCACGCGCGGGACCTGGACGCGCACTCTCCGCTCTACACGCGCGTCCTGTCGCCGGACCAGCACTGGCAGGAGATCGAGCGGGCGATGCGGATCGGCGTCGAGGCGATATCGGCGCCGAAGTCGCAGCCGCGCCGGGATCTGGAGTACGCGGAGTGGACGGGGCGGCGGCGGGCCCAGCAGGGCTTTCCGCTGGAGCTGCTCGTGCACTCGTACCGCCAGGCGGGCTATCTGATCTGGGACGCGCTGCTGGAGGGGGTGGAGGGGTCGGACGGGGCCGAGGCATCCGAGGAAGCGGAGGCGCAGGAGTCGGGAGGTCCGGCGGGGGCCGCCGGGCCGCCGGGGCGTGACCCGGAGAAGCTGGCGGTGCTGATGCGGGCGGCCACGACGGTGTTCGCCGCGGTGGACGCGCAGACGGCGATCGCCTCGGAGGCGTACCGGGCGACCGAGGCGGAGCTGCGCCAGCGTACGGACGAACGGCTCCAGGCGCTGCTCGACGCCCTGCTGGAGGGCGAGGACTCGCCGGCCCTCGCGGCCCGCGCGGCGGCCGGCCTCGACCTGCCGGAGCAGGGGTGGTACGCGGTGGTGGTGCTGCGGCTGGAGCGGCGGGACGGGCGCGAGCCGTTTCACCGGCGCATCCAGGGCGCCGGGATGCGGTTCATCTGGCGGATGCGCACGGACTGCGAGGTGGGCGTCGTCGCGCTGGGCGAGGAGACGCTGGACGCGCTGTCGGAGCTGCTCGCCGGGCGCTGTCCGGGGCCCGGCGGGATCAGCCCGGTGGTGGAGGGCCTGGCCGGCCTGGGCCGGGCGCGGCGGCTCGCCGACCTGGCGCTGCGGACGTGCGCGCCGGACGCGACGGGGATCGTACGGCTCGACGAGCGGATGCCGACGGCGCTGGTGGTCAGTCAGCCGGAGCTGGCGCGGCGGCTGGTGGCGGACGTGTTCGGCGACCTGATGGGTCTCGACCCGGCGGACCGGGCGGTGCTGCTGGAGACGCTGGACGCGTGGCTGGAGTGCGAGGGGTCCGCGGGGCGGACCGCCGGCCGGCTGTACTGCCACCGCAACACGGTGTTCAACCGGCTGCGGAGGCTGGAGCAGCTGACGTCCCGCTCCCTGTCACGCCCGCGCGACCTGATCGAGATGACCCTGGCCCTGGACGCGTTCCGGCTTTCGGGCACGTGAGCGGCTGCGCCCGGGGGCGTTCGCCGCACGCCGGGACCGCGGGGGCTCCGCCCCGGGCCCCGCTCCTCGCCCGCCGGAGGTGGCGGCGTCGCCGGGCGGGACGGGGGTGCCGCGCGGGGGCCGGAGACCGGACGGCGCTCCGCGGCCGGCGCGGAGGGCTGCCGGGGCGGTGGGCAATCCGGCGCCCGGAGCCGGTGGTCCGGACCGGTGCGCGGAGGTGCGGGGTGACGCCCCCGTGGGGACGCCCGCCGCCCGTCGGGGTCAGGTGATCTCAGGTCAGGTCAGGTCAGGAAGTCGTGGGCGATCTTCTCCGCCACGCGTTCCAGCAGCGGTCCCGCCTCCGCCATCGAACGGGCCGGGTCCGGCTCCAGGTCCGCCAGGGCGTACGCCCTGCGGATGCCGGCCCCGCCGAGGGCCTCCGGGGGCAGAGCCAGGCGGCCGCAGACCGCGATGACCTCGATGTTCTTCGCGCGCGCCGCCGCCGCCACACCCGCCGGCGCCTTCCCGTGCAGGGTCTGCGCGTCGAGGGAGCCCTCACCGGTGATCACCAGGGTCGCGCGGGACAGTGCCTCGTCGAAGCCGAGCACGTCCAGCATGACCTCGATGCCGGGCCGGAAGCTCGCCCCGAGGGCGATCAGGGCCCCGTAACCGATGCCGCCCGCCGCGCCCGCGCCGGGCGAGTCCGCGGGCTCGGGGCCGAGTACGGACGCGTAGTGCGCCAGCGCCGCGTCGAGCGTGGCCACGTCCTCCTCGCTCGCGCCCTTCTGCGGGCCGTACACCGCCGCCGCGCCCTTCGGGCCGGTCAGCGGGTTGTCGACGTCGCTGGCCAGGACCAGGTCCACGTCGGCCAGCCGGGGGTCCAGGCCGGACAGGTCGGCCGTGGCCAGGTCGCCGAGCGCCCCGCCACCGGGCCCGACGGGCTCGCCGGCCGCGTCCAGGAACCGCGCGCCGAGCGCCGCCAGCATGCCCGCGCCGCCGTCGGTGGTGGCGCTGCCGCCGACGCCGAAGACGATCGTGCGGGCGCCCGCGTCGAGGGCGGCCCTCAGCAGTTCGCCGGAGCCGTACGTCGTCGCGGTCAGCGGCGCGAAGACGCCGTCGGGGAGGTGCTGGAGGCCGGACGCCTCCGCCATCTCGACCACGGCGGTGCCCTCGCGCAGCGCGAACGCCGCCGTGAGCTGCTCGCCGAGCGGTCCGGTGACCCGTACCTCCCGGCGCTCGAAACCGGCCGCCACCGCCGCGGCCACCGTGCCGTCGCCGCCGTCGGCGACAGGCAGTGCCTCGACGCCCACGTCGGGGACGACCCGCCGCAGCCCGGCCGTCACCCGCTCCGCGACCTGCACGGCCGTGAGCGAACCCTTGAACTTGTCCGCCGCGACGAGCACGCGGGCGGTCTCAGTTACTGCTCCGTCCGTCACCTTGCTATCCCTTGCTTTCGAACAGGCAGTCGCGCCGCCCCGACCATATCCGCAGGAAGGGCCCCCTGCCCATGGGCGTCCAGCGCGGCAGGGTCCCCGAACGGCGCGCCAAGCCTGTTTGTCATCTTTTGACGCCCATAGTGAGGCGTCACGCGCGTCGGCCGGATCGAACAGTTCCGCGACCCCTTGTCTCGCATATCAGTGAAAACCGTCTAAACCTCCCATAGTCGACCAGGGGAAGCGGGTAGATCCGACGCATGACGCCACACAGCACGCGCACGGCCGACCGGATCCTCGGCGGCTGGCTGGGCCGGATCGCCGGGAACATGCTCGGCAAGCCCGTGGAGCGCGGCGACTACTGGACGCGGGCCCGCATCGACCGCTACCTGCGGCTGACCGGCGCGCTCCCGCTCACCGACTACCTGCCCGAGCCCCCGCCCGGTACGGACGGCTTCGAACTGCGCCCCGAATGGCGGCACTGCGTGCGCGGCCGGATCAGCGGCAGCTGCCGGGACGACGACGTCGACTACGCGATCCTCGGTCTGCACCTGCTGGAGACCCACGGTTTCGCCTTCACCACCGAGGAGGTCGGCGAACTGTGGCTGCTGCGCCTGCCGTTTCTGCAGACCTTCACCGCCGAGCGGGCGACGTACCGCAATCTGACGAACGGGCTCAGGCCGCCGCTGACCGCCACCTTCGAAAACCCGTACCAGGAGTGGATCGGCGCACTCATCCGCGCCGACATCTTCGGCTGGACCAGTCCGGGCGACCCGCAGCGGGCGGCCGCGCTGGCCCGGCGGGACGCCGCGCTCTCGCACACCGGCAACGGGGTGTACGGCGCGATGTGGGCGGCCGCCCTGGTCGCCGCCGCGTTCACGGCGTCCGGGCCGCGCGCCGCGCTGGAGGCGGCGCTGGAGCCCGTACCGGCGAGCAGCCGCCTCGCCCGTACGGTCCGCCACACGCTCGCCCTGCACGCGGCCGGGGCGGCCTGGGAGGACACGCTCACCGCGATGGACGAGGAGACGGGCCGGCTCGGCTGGATCCACGTCGTCCCGAACGCCGCCGTCATCACGGCCGGACTGCTGTACGGCGACGGCGACTTCACCCGGACGCTGGCCCTGACCGTGCGCGGCGGCCTGGACACCGACTCCAACGGCGCGACGGCGGGCTCGGTGGCCGGCGTGCTGTACGGGGCGGCCGGTATCGGCCGCCAGTGGACCGAGCCGCTGGAGGACACCGTGCGCAGCGCGGTGTTCGGGTTCGACGGCGTACGGATCACCGAACTGGCCCACCGTACGGCGCGGCTGGTGCTCGGCTGAATCGCGCCTGTCCGGCGGGCCGCGCGGCCCCTACGGTCTGTTGACCCGATGCCGTCACCCGGTGTTGCGCCGCGGTGCACCGGGCGGACGACGGCACGGCGCAGCATGTCGGCGTCCCCCTCCCCGGCCCACCCGGGCCCCACTCTTCGCCCCGCTCCCGACCGTTTGAGTCCCGCTCCCTTCCTCGACGAGACCTGGAGAGCCCATGCGCACCTTCACCCGTGGAGTCCTGACCGCCCTCGCCGCCGGCGCCCTGGTGGCCCAGAGCGCCGTCGCGGCGGAAGCGGAGGGGCCGGGGAGCGGACGCCTGCCCACCGAGATAAGGGGTGGGGCCTGGAAGGCCGGGCACGTGCAGGGCGTCGCGGTGGACCGCCACAAGGGGTTCATGTACTTCTCCTTCACCAACCTCCTCGTCAAGACCGATTTGCGCGGCAATCCGGTGGGGTCCGTATCGGGATTCACCGGACATCTCGGCGATCTGGACTACAACGTGAAGGACGGGAGGGTCTACGGCTCGCTGGAGTACAAGGCGGCGAAGGCGTTCTACATCGCCATCCTCGACGTGGACCGGATCGACCGCATGGGCATGGACGCGCGGACCACCGACGTCGTGTCGACGGTGCACCTCCAGGAGGTCGTCGACGACTACACGGCCGACATGAACGGCGACGGGAAGTTCGACGGCGACACCGCGAACACGCCCGACCACCGCTACGGGTGCAGCGGCATCGACGGGGTCGCCTTCGGTCCGGAGTTCGACCGCAGCAGCCGCACCAAGCGCGGCAAGCAGGTCCTGACGGTCGCCTACGGCATCTACTCGAACGTCAAGCGGCAGGACAACGACCACCAGGTCCTCCTCCAGTACGACGTGCGCAAGTGGCACAAGCTCGAGCGCCCGCTGCCGGAGAGCGCGCCGCACACCAGCGGCCCTTCGGACGTCGACGGCAAGTACTTCGTACGGACCGGCAACACCCGGTACGGCGTGCAGAACCTGGAGTACGACGCGCACTCGGGCAACTGGCTGATGGCCGTCTACAAGGGCGCCAAGCCGCAGTTCCCGAACTACTCGCTCTTCGTCGCCGACGGTTCCAGGCGCCCGGTCGCCGGGCCCGTCACGGGGCAGCCCGTGCCCGAGCGGGGCGAACTCCTGCCGCTGCTGCGCAAGGGACTGCGCCACGAGGCGTCCGGCACGTACGGATGGGAGTCCGGCGGGCAGTACGGGCTGGTCTCGCTCGGCGACGGGCGGTACTACCTCGTCGAGGCGGGGACGGTGGTGGAGGACGGGGTGACCAAGCAGACGGCGCGGGCGGTCCTGCACCGCTGGACGGGCGGAACCCCGAACCCGTTCACGCCGGTCGCCCACTAGCCGCTCGTACCGCCGACGGCGGCCGGGCGGCCGCCGTCGGGGGTGCACCGGCTCAGCGGCGGAGCAGCTCGCACACGAAGTCCTCCTGGACCGCGCGCATGCGCGCCACGAGCTCCGGTGTGGTGCTCTGGCCGAGCTGCGTGTTGAGGGAGAACGTCAGGGACCGCTTGCCGTCGGGGGTGGCGGCGGCGAACTGGGTGTAGCCGAGGATCGTGCCGGTGTGGCCGTGCACCACGCCGCAGCGGGTCTCGTACCGGAACAGGGCCAGTCCGGCCCTGTTGCGGCCGGGGCCGGGGTTGACGGAGGAGCCCGCGACCCATTTCGTCTGCTGCTCGCGGGTCTTCTGCGAGAAGAGCGCACCGCCCGCGTAGGCGCGCATGAAGGCGTTCAGGTCGTTCGGGGTGGAGACCATTCCGCCCGATGCCCACACGGCCGACATGCTGAGAGCGGTGCTGACGTCCTCGGGCCGCTGTCCCTGCTCGATGTCGTACCCGTGCAGGTAGGGGCGCGGGAGTGCGTACCCGCTGGGAAGGCTGGTGTTGCGCAGGCCCAGGGGGCGGAAGACCAGCCGGTCGAGGAGTTCCTCGTACGGACGGCCCGTCACGGCCTCCGCCATCAGGGCCACCGCGATGTTGTCGGAGTTGGAATACCGGTAGCGGGAACCGGGGGCGAAGCGCAGGGGTTCGTCCGCGACGAAGTCCAGCAGCCGGCGCGAGTCCATCTCCTGGCGCGGGTCCGCCGACAGCCGCTCCACGAACTCCGGGGCCTCGCTGAAGTCCGGCAGGCCGCTGGTGTGCTGGAGCAGCTGGCGGAGCGTCACCTTGTGCCAGGCGCGGGGCAGGGCGGGCAGCCGCTTGCCGATCGTGTCGTTCAGCCGCAGCTTCCCGCGGTCCACGAGCCGCAGCGAGACCGCCCCGCTGAACGCCTTGGCCACGCTGGCCAGCCGCATGTGGTCGCCGGCCCGCGGCGGCCGTCCGGACTCGACGTCCGCCACGCCGGCCCGGTACACCTTCACGTCCTTGCCCCGCTGGAGCAGGACGACGGCGCCGGGCGGGCCGTCGGGCGGCCCCACCAGCCCCTCCAGGGCCGCGCGCAGCGCGCTGTCGCCCCGCCGGTCGTCCCGCCGGTCGTCGGCCAGCGCCGGCCCGGGCCCGGCGACGAGACCGAGTACGCACGCCCCGGCCGCGACCAGGGCGGCGGTCGTCCGGTGCCCCGGACGGACGGGTCTGACACGGTGGATGGGTGTTGCGCGCATGCCGGCGTACCTCCTGAAGTGGACCGCTCCCGGCGCCCGCCGGGTCGCTCACGGCCAGCATCGGGCGGCCCTCGCGGTGACGCCGCGCCAGGTAGGCCATCTGGCCCGGCTCCCCGTTCGCGCGCCGCCCGCCCGTACGGCCGCCGGCTAGAAGAGCTGGTCCGCCGCGCCCGTCCCGCCCGCCTCGAACGCCAGCAGCCTGCGCTTGCGGTCCAGGCCGCCGCCGTAGCCCGTGAGGCTTCCGGCCGCGCCGACGACCCGGTGGCACGGCACGATGATGCCGACCGGGTTCCTGCCGTTGGCGAGGCCGACGGCCCGGGACGCCGCCGGGTTGCCCAGGCGCTCGGCCAGTTCGCCGTACGTCCAGGTCTCGCCGTACGGGATCAGCCGGAGCTGCACCCAGACGCTGCGCTGGAACGGTGTGCCGTCGAGGGCCAGCTCCAGGTCGAACTCCCGCAGCTCCCCCGCGAAGTACGCGTCGAGCTGCCGCACGGCCTCCCGCAGGATCCCGGGTGCGCGGTCCCCGAAGGACTCCTCCGGCGGCCGGTGGCGCTGCTCCGTCATGTACAGGCCGGACAGCCTGCCGTCGGTCGCGACCAGCGTCAGCGGACCGTACGGACTGTCGACGACACAGTGCTGCCGTGTCCTGTCGCGTGTCTTCGCGTGCATGTGCGTGCTCCTCATACCGGCAGGTTGTTGATCGGGTGGGCGTCGGTCGCCCACAGGTACTGGACGGCGTAGGCCCGCCACGGCCGCCAGGCCGCCGCCCGCGCCGTGAGCGCCGCCGGGGTCGACGGCAGCCCCAGCTCCCGCGCGGCCCGCCGGACGCCGAGATCGGTCGGCAGGAACGCGTCCGGGTCGCCGAGCGCCCGCATCGCGATCACCTCGACCGTCCAGGGGCCGAAGCCGGGCAGCGCCATGAGCTGGGCGCGGGCCCGCTCCCAGTCGCTGTCGAAGCCGAGTCGGAGAGTGCCGTCGGCGAGCGCGGCGACCAGCGTCGTCAGGGTGGTGCGGCGGGTGCGCGGCAGGGCGAGCGACGCGGGGTCGAGGGCGGCCAGCCGGGCGGGGTCGGGGAAGAGGTGGGTGAGCCCGCCGGCCGGATCGTCGACCGGTGTGCCGTGGGCGGTGACCAGGCGGGCCGCGTGGGTGCGGGCCGCCGCGGTCGAGACCTGCTGGCCGAGGACCGCGCGTACGGCGAACTCCGCCGCGTCGGTCGTGCGCGGCACCCGGCGTCCGGGGGCCTTGTCGACGAGCGGGGCGAGCAGCGGGTCGGCGCGCAGCCGGTCGTCGACGGCGACGGGGTCGGCGTCGAGGTCGAGCAGCCGGCGGCAGCGGCTGATGGCGATGGTCAGGTCGCGCAGGTCGGTGAGGGACAGCAGGCAGCCGATGTGGTCGGGGCGTGGGGTGAGGGCGGCGATTCCGTGCCCGTACGGCAGGGCGAGCGTGCGCCGGTACGCCCCGTCGCGCCACTCCTCGACGCCGGGGACGGCGGTCGCGGCGAGGTGGCCGAAGAGGTTGGCGGGATTGAGCGGGGCGCGGAACGGCAGGCGCAGGGAGATGGCGCCGGGGACCGGCCGCTGCTTCCCGGCGCGGCCGCGCAGTTCGCTGGGTGAGAGGGCGAAGACCTCGCGGACGGTGTCGTTGAAGGTGCGCACCGACGAGAAGCCGGCGGCGAACGCCACGTCCGCCATGGACAGCGGGGTCGTCTCGATCAGCAGGCGGGCGGTCTGGGCGCGCTGGGCCCGGGCCAGGGCGAGCGGGCCGGCGCCCAGCTCGGCGAGGAGCTGGCGTTCGATCTGCCGGGTGCTGTAGCCGAGGCGTGCGGCGAGCCCGGGGACGCCTTCGCGGTCGACGACGCCGTCGCCGATCAGGCGCATGGCGCGGGCGACGACGTCGGCGCGGGCGTTCCACTCCGGTGAGCCGGGGCTGGTGTCGGGCCGGCACCGCTTGCAGGCCCGGAAGCCGGCCTGCTGGCAGGCGGCCGCGCTGGGGTAGAAGGTCATGTTGGCGACCTTGGGCGGCACGACCGGGCAACTGGGGCGGCAGTAGATCCGGGTGGTCAGGACTGCGGTGAAGAACCAGCCGTCGAAGCGCGAGTCCTTGGACTGGACGGCGCGCACGCAGCGCTCGGTGTCGGTGTGCATGCCTCAAGCATCGGGGAGTCCGGGGCCCGGGGCTGGCGAGAATCCGACATCAAGGTGCCGCTGCCAGTGCCGTTTCGAACGCCTTGTACGCGGCTTCGTCGAACAGTACGAACCGCACCTCCGCCACGCACCCGCCGGCGGCCTCCCGTACCGTGCGGACGGCGACGCGCGCGCCGTCGTCCATCGGCCACCGGTACACGCCGGTGGAGATGGCGGGGAACGCCACACTCACCGCGCCCAGCTCTTCGGCCCCGCGCAGTGCTTCCCGGTAGCAGGAGGCGAGGAGCTCCGACCGGTCCTGGTCGGGCTGCCACACCGGGCCCACGGTGTGGATGACCCAGCGGGCGTTCAGCCGGCCCGCCGTGGTCGCGACCGCGCGCCCGGTCGGCAGTCCCTTCCCGTACCGGGAGGCGCGCAGACGGCGGCAGTCGGCCAGGACGGCGGGGCCGCCCTTGCGGTGGATGGCGCCGTCGACTCCGCCGCCGCCGAGGAGCGACGAGTTGGCGGCGTTCACGACGGCGTCGACGTGCTGTTCGGTGATGTCACCGCGTACGAGGGTGATGGTCGTCATGGGTCTGTCCTCCCTTCCCGTGGTCTTCTCAGGCCGCGCGCAGCCGCCGCCAGACCGCCTTGGCCGCGTTGTGCCCCGACATGCCGTGCACACCGGGGCCCGGCGGCGTCGCGGAAGAGCAGATGAAGACCGCCGGGTGCGGTGTCGCGTACGGGAAGAGGGACAGCTTCGGCCGCAGCAGGAGCTGGAGTCCCGTCGCGGCGCCGCACGCGATGTCGCCGCCGACGTAGTTGGCGTTGCGGGCGGCCAGCTGCGGCGGTCCTGCGGTGGCCCGGGCGATCACCCGGTCGCGGAAACCGGGCGCGAAACGTTCGATCTGCCGCTCGACCGCCTCCGTGAGGTCGCCCTCCCAGGCGTGCGGGACGTGGCCGTACGCCCAGAAGACGTGCTTGCCCTCGGGGGCCCGGGACGGGTCGACGAGGCTCGGCTGGGCCGTGATGAGGAACGGCGTCCGCGGAGCCGTGCCGCCCGACGCCTCGTTCAGCGCGGTGGAGATCTCGCCGCTGCTCGGGCCGATCTGGACGGTGCCGGCCCGCCGGGCGTCCTCGGCGGTCCAGGGCACGGGGCCGTCCAGCGCGTAATCGATCTTGAACACGCTCGCGCCGTACCGGTACTTCTCGTACGCCCGCCCCAGGCCGGCGATCCGGGCCAGCGCGGTGGGCGAGGTGTCGAAGACGTACGCGCGCGCGGGCGGCAGGTCGTCCAGGCGCTTGACCTCGAAGCCGGTGTGGACGACGCCGCCGAGGTCGCGCAGGTACGCCGCGAGGGCGTCGGAGATCGACTGGGAACCGCCCCGCGGCATCGGCCAGCCGCCGGCGTGCGCGGCCAGGGCGAAGACGAGCCCGACCGCGCTCGTCGCGACCCCGCCCAGGGGCGCCATGACGTGCGCGACGAGCCCGGCGAACAGCGCCCGCGCCTTGTCGTCCTTGAACCGGCGCATCAGCCAGGTGCTGGGCGGCAGTCCGTCGAGCCCGAACCGGGCGAGGGTCAGGGGGTCACGCGGCAGGGCGCTGTAGGGCAGCGACATGAAGTCCCGCGCCAGCGTGTCCCACTTGGCCACGTAGGGCGCGACCAGCCGCCGGTACGCGCCGGCGTCCCGGGCGCCGAACGACGCGGCGGTCTCGGCGACCGACCGGGACAGCACGGCGGCGGTGCCGTCGTGCCACGGGTGGGCCATGGGCAGTTCCGCGTGCAGCCACTCCAGCCCGTACCGGTCGAGCGGCATGGCGTTGAAGGCGGGGGACCCGGCGCCGAGCGGGTGCACGGCGGAACAGGGGTCGTGCCGGAAGCCGGGCAGCGTGAGCTCCTCGGTCCTGGCGCCGCCCCCCACAGTGTCCAGCGCCTCGAACACCTGCACCGAGAAGCCCCGGAGGGCGAGTTCGACGGCGGCGGTCAGTCCGTTGGGTCCCGCCCCCACGACGACGGCATCGAGCATCGACGGCACCTTCGGACTCCTTCGTCAGCCGATCGCCAAGGGTCTCAGGATATTCCCGGCCCACGGTGTCCGGACGGCGGGAGGGGCGGGTGGCCGGAAGTACGCGCCCACCCCGCCGCGCCCACCCCGGCGTTACGCCGCCCCGCCGCCCAGCAGGGCGGCCACCCGCGCCGCCGTGGCCGCGTCCCGGGCGGCCGTGAACGGCAGCGCGTTGCCGCCCGCCAGCCGGAACCGCTCCCCCGCCACGGTGGTGTGCGCGCCGCCCGCCTCCTCGACGAGCAGCAGCCCCGCCGCGTGGTCCCACGCCAGCTCCCAGCTGAAGGCCACGGCGTCGAGATCGCCCCTGGCCACCGCCAGGTACTCCAGGCCGGCCGACCCGCAGGGCCGCGCCTCGACGCCCGGTGTGTTCAGCCCGAGCAGCGCCCTCTTCTGGTCCTCCGTGGTGAAGTCCGGGTGGGAGGTGGCGATCCGCAGCGTCGCGCACGAGCCCGGCACACCGGCCCGCAGGGCCGCGCCGTTCAGCCGGGCGCCGCCGCCGCGCACCGCGACGGCCATCACGTCGAGCACCGGCGCGTACGTCCACGAGGCGAGGACCTCCCCCCGGTGCGCCAGGGCCACCAGCGTGCAGAATCCCGCCTCGCCGCGCACGAACTGCCGGGTCCCGTCCACCGGGTCGACGATCCACACGGGCGCGTCGCCGCGCAGCGCCTCGTACACCGAGGGGTCCTCGTGGACCGCCTCCTCCCCCACGACCACGGATCCGGGCAGCAGCCGGGTCAGGGACGCGGTGAGATGCTCCTCGGCCTGCCGGTCGGCGGTCGTTACCAGGTCGTGCGGCCCGGTCTTCTCGACGATCTCGTGCGCGGCGAGCTGCCGGTACCGGGGGACGATCTCGGCGGCGGCCGCCTTGCGGACGGCCTCTTCGACGTCGGACAACTTGTCATCGATCATGTCTCCAGCAAAGCACGCCGCGCTGACAACGCGGGCAACCCCCGGTGCCGCCGGTGTCCGGCCGCGTAACCCCGCGTTCCCCCGGGGTTCGCGGCGGCGGACAGCACACGGGTGAGCGGGCCGCGCGCGATGGCGTACGGCCGGTGCGCGGGCCGCGCGCGATGACGTAAGGCCGGTGAGCGGGCCGCGCGCGATCACGCACCGCCGGTGGGCGCTTCGGCATATGCCCGGGGAGAAACGCTTTTTCGGTTCCCGAACGGGTGACTGCCCCGCGTCAGGCCCGGGGAATCACGCACCGGCTCTCCATAGTCGGGGCCATGGCGCGCCGGGGAGGTCCCCCGGCGCGGCCCTGGTCCGCCGGAACCCCGGGCATCGCACTCCACCCTCCGCGGACCGTGTCGGACGGCCGGGCGAGCCGGCGGTCCCGTAACGGAAGGCCGTGTCATGGACCGGATCGTGGAGGCGAGGATCCACCCCGCCATCGGCGTCGCGCGCGTCGGCAACAGTACGGAAGCCCCCTTCGTCGGCCCGGAGTCACCGGACCAGGAGCCCGCGAAGCCCGGTGCGTACAAGGACGCGAGTGGGGCGATCAGACGCCAGGCGGCGCGCTTTCGGGTGTACGGCTACAACTCCGCGGGAGCGGTCGTACGGGAACTGAAACCGGGTGAGGCCGGGGTGTCCGAGATCGAGTGGACGGTCCACCTCGCCAACAAGAAGGCCGCCTGGTACCAGTTCCACGTGCCGCTCGACATCTGCGAGGCCGACCGGCTGACCGCGGCGCAGTACGGGCGGCGGAACGCCGTCGTGACGGGTGCGGAACGCGCCAAGCTCGTCAACGACCCGGGGAGCCGGACGGTACGCGGTTCGCAGGCCGAGACGGAGAGGTTCGACACCGGAAAGATCATGGGCAAGGCGGTGTACCTCGGCGAGATCTCCACCCACCGCGACGGGCGCCTGCTGGTGCTCGGCGGCAGGGGCGTCTCCGCCTCGTACGACAACAGGGGGATCACTGGTGTCGCGAACAACGACACCTGGTACGACGACGTCTCCGACGGACCCGTGACCGCGAAGGTGCGCGTCGACGGCACGGAGATCGAGGCGGCCTCCGCCTGGGTCGTGGTCGGCCCGCCGCACTACGCGCCCGGTGTGAAAACCGTCCGGACGCTGTACGACCTGCTGCTCGACGTCTTCGTGCGGGACGGGGCACTGCACCGCCCGCGGAAGGTCTCGTTCGAGGACCACGTCGAGCCCCTCCTGCGCCGCTTCTGCGACCTCCAGTGGGTCAACCAGGGCTTCGCCACGCAGTTCGGCTGGAACGGCCCGCACCACTTCCTGTCACCGGCGATGCGCAAACGGCTCGCCGATCCCTCCCGCCGCACCAGAGAACTGCGCCGCCAGGTGTACGTCGCCCTGCGCGACTACAACCGCGACGGCATGTCGCCCGTGCCGTGGCCGTGGCTCTACGGCGACGCGATGGCCGACAGGCCGGACTCGGTGCGCCAGAACCTGACCCTGTCCCCCCTCCAGGACTGGTTGCTCGAACGCTGGGCCGACGGCGAGTTCGAGGCCGGCTCACCGAGCACCCGCTACGCGAAGGTGGAGGACGCTCCCGTCGGCGAGCAGCCGGCGCTGCTGGACCGGGCCGCGCTGGAGAGCTGCGCCGCCGACGCCTTCCATCCCGGCTGCGAGGTCACGTGGCCGGTCCGGCACAGGACCATGTACACCGCGCCCTTCCGCATCCTGCGCCGTCCCCCGGGCACACAGGAGCCGGACTACGGGAACCGGCTCACCCCGCAGGCGGCGCTCGCCAAGAACGGGCCGCTGTACGCCCAGGGCCCCGGGGACCTCACCCGGTGGATGGCCGCGCCCTGGCAGACCGACACGGCCAGTTGCCGCTCCGGCTACGAGTCGGCCCGCCTCGGCCCCCGCTACAGCCCCTACCTGCCCACCTTCTGGCCGGCCCAGGTCCCCAACCAGGTACTGAAACTGGACGACTTCGAGAAGCTCACGCAGCCGCCGGCCGCCGGGGGCGACGACAGCGCCCGGGAAGAGGCGTTCGACCGGCGCGCGGTATGGCTGCGCGGCCTCAGCGGCAGCAGCATGAACCAGCAGCTCCAGCAGATGATCAGGGACTGGTCGAAGCTCGGCATCGTCGAGGTCCGCGCCTACCCGCTGAACGACGGCAAGTTCCCCGCCCGCATGCAGGTGGAGTCCCGCCCGCAGGCGCCGCTCGACGCGGCGGCGGACACGTCCAACCTCGTCAACCTCCAGGTGCCCCAGGCCGGTCTGCCGCTCCTGGCCGGCCAGGACGGCACCTGGACCGCGGCCATGCCTGACGCCGGAGCGCTCGAGGAGGCGCTGGTGAACCGGGCCGTCAAGGAGACGGCGGAGGCGACCGGCTACGGCGAGCACGAGATCGCCGCCGGTTACCTCGAACGGCTCGACCCCTTCCACGACGCCCTGTGAGCGCCGTACCGGCCCGCCCCTACGACGTCGTCGTCGCGGGCGGCGGCCCCGCCGGCTGCGCCGCGGCGCTGGCCCTCGCCCGGGCGGGACGTACCGTCCTGCTGGCGGACGCCGGCACGGGGCCGCCGAAGGTCGGGGAGGCGCTGGTGCCCGCGGCGCGGACGCTGCTCACCGACCTCGGCGTCGCCGACCGCGTCCCCGGTCCCGGGCACCTGCCGGGTTACGGCACGCTCTCCGCCTGGGGTTCGGCCGGGCTGGCGGCGGTGGACTTCATCAACGACCCGTACGGCCACGGCTGGCACCTGGACCGGACGCTGTTCGACCGGCAGCTGCGCGACGCCGCCCGGGCGGCGGGGGCCGAGGTCGCCGAGGGTACGGCCGTACGCCGGCCGGTGAGGCGACCGGACGGCGACTGGTGGGCGGCCCTTTCGGAACGCTCCGGCGGCGGGCGCGCGGTGCGGTGCCGCTGGCTGATCGACGCGACCGGGCGGCGCGCGGCCATCGCCGTCCGGCACGGGGCGCGCCGGCACTCCGGCGACCGGCTGGCCGCCGTCCATGTGACGCTGGCTCCCGCCCCGCACGGCGGCGAGTCCTGCTCACTGGTCGAGTCGTCCCGGGACGGATGGTGGTACACGGCCCCGCTGCCCTCCCGGCGACGGCTGATCGCCTACTTCACCGACACCGACCTGCCCGGCGCACCGCTCGACGCACACGACTTCGCCGCGCGGCTGCGGACGACCCGGCACGTGGCGGGCCGGGCCGAACGGCACGGAGCCGGGCCCGTCCCACCGTTCCCGGTCCGCCGGGCGCCGGCACACAGCGCCCACCTCGACCCCGTGTACTCCGACGGCTGGACCGCCGTGGGGGACGCGGCCGTCGCCTTCGACCCGCTCTCGTCCCAGGGCATCCTGACCGCCCTCTACACCGGGATGTCCGGGGGCCGGGCGGTCGACGCCCGCCTGCGCCACGGCGACGACTCCGCTCTCGCCGCCTACGCGGAGCGGGTCACGGCAGCGCGCATCGCGTACCTGCGCAACCACCGCCACGTGCACGCCATGGAGACCCGCTGGACCCACCGCCCGTTCTGGGCCCGGCGGCTCTGACCGCGGCAGCGGCCCCGGGCGCGGGCGGCCGGGGCCGGGGAGGGGTGGCGGCCGCGCTCAGGAGGTGAGCGCCGGGATGATCTCGGCGCCGTACGCGTCGATCGTCTCCTCGCGCGCGTCGTGCATGTCGTAGACGGCGAACTGGTCCACGCCGAGCGCCCGCAGCGCCTTGAGCTTCTCGATGTGCGCCTCGGGCGGCCCCAGCAGGCAGAAGCGGTCGACGATCTCGTCGGGCACGAAGGCGGTGTCCGGGTTCCCGGCCCGCCCGTGGTGACTGTAGTCGTAGCCCTGGCGCTGTCTGACGTACTCCGTCAGAGCCTCCGGCACCAGGCCCGAGTGCTCGCCGTAGCGGGCGACCAGGTCCGCGACGTGGTTGCCGACCATGCCGCCGAACCACCGGCACTGGTCCCTGGCGTGGGTGAGGTTGTCGCCGACGTACGCCGGGGCCGCCACGCAGATCGTGATCGACGCCGGGTCGCGCCCCGCGTCCGAGGCGGCGGTGCGCACCGCCGCGATCATCCACTCCGTCAGGAACGGGTCCGCGAGCTGGAGGATGAAACCGTCGGCCTTCCGCCCGGCCAGTTCCAGCGCCTTGGGCCCGTACGCCGCCATCCACACCGGCAGCCGGCCGTCGCGCACCCACGGCAGGCGCAGCCGTTTCCCGTCCACCTCCGCCTCCCGCCCCTCGGCCAGGTCGCGGATGACGCCGATCGCCTCGCCGAGCCGGGCCAGGGTGTTGGGTCTGCGGCCCGCCACGCGCATCGCGGAGTCGCCGCGGCCGATGCCGCACACCGTCCTGTTGCCGTACATCTCGTTGAGGGTGGCGAAGGTCGACGCGGTGACCTCCCAGGTGCGGGTGCCGGGGTTGGTGACCATCGGTCCGACGACGAGGTGTTCGGTGTGTTCGAGGATGCGGCTGTAGATGACGAAGGGTTCCTGCCACAGCACGGCGGAGTCGAAGGTCCAGCCGTAGCGGAAGCCGTTGCGCTCCGCGCGCCGCATCAGGCCGACGACCGCCGACGCGGGCGGGTCTGTCTGCAGGACGAGTCCGAAGTCCATGTCGTGGACCTCCCGGTTGTTCAGGGTCAGTTCAGGTTCTGACACGTGGATCGGGGCGTGTAGATGCCGTGTCCCGCCCGGCCGGTGAACTCCCGCTTGTCGATCACGAGTTCGCCGCGCGAGAGCACCGTCTCCACCCGGCCGGTGACGCGCTTGCCCTCGTAGGCCGAGTAGTCGACGTTCATGTGGTGCGTCTCGGCCGACAGGGTCTGCTCGACGTGCGGGTCGTAGACGACCACGTCGGCGTCGGAGCCCGGCGCGATCGTCCCCTTCTTCGGGTAGAGGCCGAACATGCGTGCCGGGGTCGCGCAGGCGATCTCGATCCACCGGCGGCGCGAGATGTGCCCGTCGACGACGGCCTGGTGGAGGAGGTCCATGCGGTTCTCGACACCCGGCAGCCCGTTGGGGATCTTCGAGAAGTCTCCCCGGCCGAGCTCCTTCTGCCCCGAGAAGCAGAAGGGGCAGTGGTCGGTCGAGACGACCTGGAGGTCGTTGGTCCGCAGGCCCCGCCAGAGCGCGGCCTGGTGCTCCCGCGGGCGCAGCGGCGTACTGCACACGTACTTGGCGCCCTCGAAGCCCGGCTCCGCGAGGTTGTCGGTGGACAGGAAGAGGTACTGGGGGCAGGTCTCGCCGAAGACGTTCAGCCCCTTGTCGCGGGCGGCGGCGATCTCCGCGACGGCCTCCTCGGCCGACACGTGCACGACGTACAGCGGGGCGTCCGCGACGCGCGCGAGCTGGATCGCGCGGTGGGTCGCCTCGGCCTCCAGGAGTACCTTGCGGACCTCGCCGTGGTGGCGGGGGTCGGTGCGGCCCTCGGCCAGCGCCTGCTCGACGAGGACGTCGATCGCGATGCCGTTCTCCGCGTGCATCATGATCAGTCCGCCGTTGCCGGCCGCGCGCTGCATCGCCCGCAGGATCTGTCCGTCGTCGCTGTAGAAGACGCCCGGGTAGGCCATGAACAGCTTGAAGGAGGTGACCCCCTCCCCCACGAGCAGGTCCATCTCCTTGAGCGAGTGCTCGTTGACGTCGGAGAGGATCATGTGGAAGGCGTAGTCGATCGCGCACTTGCCGTCGGCCTTCGCGTACCAGGCGTCGAGCCCCTCCCGTACGGCGTGCCCGACGCTCTGCACCGCGAAGTCGATGATGGTCGTCGTGCCGCCCCAGGCGGCCGCCCGGGTGCCCGTCTCGAAGGTGTCGGAGGCGAAGGTGCCGCCGAAGGGCAGCTCCATGTGCGTGTGCGCGTCGACGCCGCCCGGGACGACGTACTTCCCGGTGGCGTCGATGGTGCGGTCCGCGGTCCAGGCCCCCGCGGCGCCGCTGCCGTGGGCGGCGAGGGCGGCGATGCGCCCGTCCTCGACGAGCACGTCGGCGTGGACTTCGTCGGAGGCCGTGATGACGAGCCCTCCGCGGACAACAGTACGGTTCACGATTACTGCCCCTTCCCGGGCAGCAGGACCGGACGCCCGCGCAGCCGGGGGACCCGCCGCCTGTCGAACTTGCACCGTGCTCGGTCTACACCCGTAGAACCGCGTGTGCAGGAGACCGTAGAAGCATGTCACCCACCGTGGCAATACCGTGGCTGTTAATCACCGGTGACGAATGTGTCGCTCGTGCGGCCGGGACCGTTCCGCGTCCCGCGCGGGTCCGTACCGGACGCACGGGCGCCCACGGCCGGTGCCGGACCGCCGCCGCGACGGGCGCCCCTGCCGACGTGCCGGAGGGCTCGTATCCGGCCGGCGGGTACTCGCGGTACACGGCCGACGCGGCGCGGAAGTGCTCGGCCGGCCCCCGCGTGACGGGCCGAGCCGCCCCGGGGGCCCGCCGGGCCGGGCGGTCCGGGGTGCTCCGGGAGGCGGCCCGGCCACGCGGTCAGCGGCTCACTGGGCGGCGTTCCGCAGGGCCTTCTCCAGGATGCGGGCACCCTCCTCCGCCTCCGTGACGTTCAGCGTCAGGGGCGGGGCGATGCGCAGTACGGCGGTGTTGTGGCCGCCGCCCTTGCCGATCAGCAGTCCGCCCTCGCGTGCGGCCTCCAGTACCGCCGCCGCCGTCTCGGGCGCCGCCTCGTCCGTGCCGGGCTTGACCAGTTCGACGGCCGCCATCAGGCCCCGGCCGCGCACCTCCCGTACGGACGGGACGCCGGCGGTGACCGCGCGGAGCCGCTCCAGCAGGAGGCCGCCGACACGCCGGGCGTTGTCCTGGAGGTGGTGCTCCAGGAGGTAGTTGAGGTTGGCGAGGCCGGCCGCCATCGTGATCGGGCTGCCGCCGAACGTGGAGATGGAGTTGGCGTCGAGGCAGTTCATGACCTCGGCCCGGGCGACGACACCGCCGATGGACATGCCGTTGCCGATGCCCTTGGCGAAGGTGAGGATGTCCGGCGGCCCGTTCTGGCCGTGCGCCTGCCACCCCCAGAAGTGTTCGCCCGTCCGCCCCCAGCCGGTCTGCACCTCGTCGGTGATCCACAGGATGCCGTGCCGGTCGAGGACTTCGCGGAACGCGGCGTACAGCCCGTCGGGCGGGGAGGTGAAGCCGCCGACGCCCTGCACGGGTTCGGCGATGAGGGCGGCGACCTGGCCGCGCGTCTGGCCGAGGAGGTCTTCCAGGTCGGCGACGCACGCCTCGATGAACTGGGCGTCGGACAGTTGCGCGTACGGGCCCCTGGAGCGCACCCCCCCGTGGACGTACAGCGTCTGGAGCGGCGAGAGGCTGGTCGTGGACCAGGTGCTGTTGCCGGTGACGGACACGGCGGAGAACGACCGGCCGTGGTAGCTGTTGCGCATCGCCAGGATCTGGTTGGAACGGCGGTACGTCGTGGCCAGCAGGAGGGCGGTGTCGTTGGCCTCGGTGCCGGACGTGGTGAAGAAGACGCGCGCCTGCGGGATGCCGGAGAGCGTGGCGACGCGTTCCGCCAGCTCGACCATGGGGCGGTTGAGGTAGAGGGTGGAGGAGTGGATCAGGCGGCCGGCCTGCTCGCTCACGGCCTTCGCGACCTCGGGGAGCGCGTGGGCGGTCATCGTGGTGAGGATGCCGCCGAAGAAGTCCAGGTACCGCTTGCCGTCGGCGTCGTAGACGTACCGGCCCTCGCCGTGCGTGATCTCGATCGGCTCCCGGTAGTACAGGGACACCCAGTCGGGGATCACGGCCCGGTGGCGGCCGAGCAGGTTGTTCACGTGGTGGGTCACGGGTTCACCAGTCCTTCGTACGCGTCGGGACGGCGATCCCGGTAGAACGCCCACTGCTGACGCACTTGCTCAATGACGTCGAAGTCCAGGTCCCGGACGACGAGTTCCTCCTCCTTGTCACCGGCCGTCGGGCCGACGAACTGGCCCCGCGGGTCGACGAAGTAGCTGGTGCCGTAGAAGTCGTTGTCGCCGTACTCCTCCTGGCCCACGCGGTTGATGGCGGCGACGAAGTACTCGTTGGCGACGGCGGCGGCGGGCTGTTCGAGCTGCCAGAGGTGGGAGGACAGGCCCCGGTGGGTGGCGGAGGGGTTGTAGACGATCTGCGCCCCGTTGAGGCCCAGTTGGCGCCAGCCCTCCGGGAAGTGGCGGTCGTAGCAGATGTAGACGCCGACCTTGCCGACGGCCGTGTCGAAGACCGGCCAGCCCAGGTTGCCCGGCTTGAAGTAGAACTTCTCCCAGAAGCCCTTGACCTGGGGGATGTGGTGCTTGCGGTACTTGCCGAGGTAGCTGCCGTCGGCGTCGATCACGGCGGCCGTGTTGTAGTAGAAGCCGGACTGCTCGACCTCGAAGACGGGCACGACGACGACCATGCCGGTCTCGCGGGCGAGGTCCCGCATGCGGCGCACGGTGGGACCGTCGGGGACCGGCTCGGCCCACCGATAGTGCTCGGCGTCCTGCACCTGGCAGAAGTACGGGGCGTTGAAGACCTCCTGGAACCCTATGATCTTCGCGCCCTGCCGGGCCGCCTCGCGGGCGTGCTCCTCGTGCTTGGCGATCATGGATTCGGTGTCGCCGGTCCAGGTCGCCTGGACGAGGGCGGCGCGTACGACGTTGGCCATGACTTGTCTCCTTCAACGGGACGTCAGAGACCTTCTACGCCCGTAGATTCGGGACGTAGAGGGATGAACGTAAGCCCCGGCGGGGAGTGGGGCAAGACCATCGTCGTCAACCCGCAGAGTCGATCACGTTTCGCACCCGGGGGAGTGACACGGGAGGGGCGCGATGTTCACGCGCCGCCCTCCGTCACGGCGTGGCGCCCGCCACGCGCAGGGCGTGGACGAGGTCCCGGTGCAGGCTCCGCGACACCTGCCGCGCCGCGTCGAGCAGCAGCGGGGCGAGGCGGCCGGGGTCGGTCCTGGCGACCTGGGCGGCGTCCTCCGGCGTACGAACGCGCACGAACGCGGCGGCGAGCGCGCGGACTTCGCGTGCGCGGCCGCCCTCCTCGTCCAGGGTGAGCAGCGCGGCCGCGACCTCGGGGGCGGGGCGTGCGACGCCCTGCCGCAGCAGGTTCCTCGCGTCCTCGGCGAGGCCCGCGCCTTCGAGCGCCGCCGCCACGGCGGCCACGCGGCCGGGCGGCAGCGACGCGGCCTCCCACAGCAGGGTGGCCCAGTCGGCGCCGAGTCCGGCCCCGTGCAGAGCACCGGCGAGCACCGGCAGGCGGGCGGCCGGCCACCCGGCGGCCTCGCAGAGCAGCACGTACGCCTCGCCGCCGCTCCCCCGCGCCCGCAGGCGTACGAGCGAGGCGACGGTCTCGGTGACGACGCGCCGGTCCTCGGCGAGCGCGGCGGCGTCCGCGACGACGACGGGAGGCGCCTCCTCGACCCCGGCGTACCGGGCCCCCCGGGGCGCCGCGGCCCGCACGGGAGGCGCCGCAGGCAGGGCGGAGCCGGCGCCGCCGCCGCCCGTGTCGAGCCCGGCGTACCGGGCGCCCCGGGGCCGCCGCTCGGGGGCCGGGGTCCGGGTCTCGTGGCCTGCCTCGTTCTGGTTCTGTGCCGCTGATCCGTCCCCGGGGCGCGCCCACACCTCGGGACGGCCCGGCGTCCGGAACCAGCCCGCGCGCACCGCGTCGCCCGGGTCCGGGGAAGGCGCGGGGCGGGGGAAGGAGGACTCCCCACGGCCGTCGTCCGACCGGGGCGCGACCGCCCCGCTGGTTCCGGCGGACCACGGCCCGGCTGCATCACGGGCGTCTGCACCCCGCGACCCCGTCGCGTTACGGGCGTCTGCCGCCCCCGGCCCAGCCGCCTGACGACCGTCGTCGGACCGGGGCCCGCCCGCCCCACCGGCTCCCGGGGACCACGGCCTGGCCGCCTCACGGGCGTCTGCCGCCCCGGACTCCATCGCCCGGCGGGGATCTCCCGCCCCGTGCCCCGTCGTATCGGGGGCGTCTGTAGACCCCGGCCCGGTCGACCCACCGTCCTCCGCGTGCCCCGCGCCCGTCGTATCCGCGCGGAACCAGGAGACCGGGGCCGGGGGGCGGTCACCGGGGGGCGGTGTGTCCAGGGCCGAAAGGCGCGCGGTCAGTTCCGCGCAGCGGGCCGTGGCGCGCGCGTGGTCGTCGCGCGCCCACGCCAGCTCGGCTTCGAGCCCCGGCCCACCCGCCGAGTCCCGCAGGCGGCGCGTCAGATCCCGCTCGCGCTCCGCCGCGTACGCCTCCTCGCGCCGCATCGCACCGAGCCGTTCCACCAGCGTCGCGCGCCCGCCCGGCCGCCGGTCCCGCGCCGCTGCCGCCGCCCCGTGCAGCGCTCTCGCCCGCACGGCCTCGCGCTCGGCGGCGGCCGTTCCGTGTCCGGTGGCCAGGTCCTGGAGCAGGGCCTCCAGTACGTCCCGGGGCGGCAGTTCGGTCCCGTCGAGGCAGGCGCGCATCCCCTCGGGGTCGCGCCGCCAGAAGACGCCGCACCAGCCGGCCCCCGTGTCGACGAGCGCCGTCAGTTCGCGCAGCCAGCGCGCGAACGCCTCGCTCTCCGCCGGGAGTTGCCCCACCGTCATCGCCGCCCCGTCCCCGCCACGCCGTCGTCGCCGCCCTGGAACCCTTCGGTCCGCAGGCATTCGACCGCAGTCGTGTTACGGGACGGCTACGGGGAGTTTTCCCCTGGGGCGCGGATCGCTCCGCCCGCCGCCGCCCGGATCAGAGGCTGATGGCGATCCCCACGTGCGGGCGCTTGCCGAGCCTGACGACGGCCGCCGGTATGTCCGTGAGCCAGAACTGCCAGGTGTACTTGCGCGCCAGCAGCTTGCGGGCCTTGCGCAGCCCGTCCGCGTCGAGCAGCCGCGCGGTTCCCTCGGCGGAGGGCGCGCCGTCGCTGACGCGTCCGCGCACGTCGCACGCCGTCACGACGACGCGCTTGTCGTTGCGGATGCGCTTGACCTTCCAGGAGTCGGCCCTGGTCCACACGTAGAGTTCGGCGCCGTCGGAGGCGGCCCACACCGGGGTGGCGACCCCCGTGCCGTTCTTGCGGAAGGTGGTCAGGCTGACGTACGGGCTGCGGCCGAGTGCGGCGAGCGGATCAGGGTCGGAAGTCATGCCGACGAGGCTACGTCGTACGCGCCGGGCACGTGGAGGCCGTCGGGCGGGCAACGTCCGGCCCGGCGGACCCGAACGCGCGCCGGGACGCGGGGCCCGCCTGCCGACGGTGGTACGAGGCGGTGGCCGGCCCCTCCCCGCTTCCCGGTGTAGGCCACACGGGCCGCGCCTCGCCCGGCATCCCGCTGCCGCCCCGAGCGCGGCCCGTGGGAACCCACTCGGCCGCGCTCAGCCGCACGGAAGGGCGCCGGAGCCGCGCCGTCCGACGCTGCGCACGGGCCCCGGCACGGTCCGGCGCAGGGGCCGTTCCCCGGGCCGCGGGATTCGGGGTACGGCCCCCGCCGGACTACCGCCCGCCGCCGGCCGGGCGCACCACCATCGCGGAACCGCCGCCCCGCCGCTCGCGCTCGGCCGCCGCGAGCCACCGCCCGTCCGGCAGCCGCTGCACACCCGTCGCCGCCCCGATCTCCGGATTCAGCTTGAAGACGTGCCCGATCGCCTCGAGTTCGTCACGCAGCGGACGGTCGTTCCACAGCCCCGGTTCGAGCTCGGTCGTCGCCGCGTTGCGCTGGCTCGCGCGCGGCGCCGCGATCGCGTCGACCAGCGGCAGCCCGCGGTCCAGGTGCCCCGTCAGGGTCTGGAGCACCGTCGTGATGATGGTCGCGCCGCCCGGTGAGCCGAGCGCCAGGAGCGGTCGCCCCTCCTCCAGGACGATCGTCGGGGACATCGAGGAGCGCGGTCGCTTGCCGGGACCCGGCAGGTTCGGGTCGTGGACCGCCGGGTTGGCCGGGGCGAAGGAGAAGTCCGTCAGCTCGTTGTTGAGGAGGAAGCCCCGCCCGGGGACGGTGATGCCGCTGCCGCCCGTCGACTCGATGGTGAGGGTGTACGCGACGACGTTGCCCCACTTGTCGGCGGTCGTCAGGTGCGTCGTGTTCTCGCCCTCGTACGTCGTCGGGGCGGCCGTGCCCGCCGCGCCGCAGCCGCCGCCCGGCTCGCGCGGGTCACCCGGCGCGAGCGGGCTCACCAGCACCGCGTCGTCGCGCACCAGGCACTCCCGCGAGTCCGCGAACCGCTGCGACAGCAGGCCCTGCACCGGCACGTCCTCGAAGGCCGGGTCGCCGACCCACCGCCCCCGGTCCGCGAACGCGATCCGGCTCGCCTCGATGAAGCGGTGCAGGTACCGCGCCTTCGATGCGGCTTCGGGCGAGAGGTCGGTGCGCTCCAGGATGTTGAGCGCCTCTCCCACCGTCGTACCGCCGGAGGACGACGGCGCCATGCCGTACACGTCGAGCCCCTGGTACGAGACCTTCGTCGGCGCCTGAACGCGCGTGCCGTACGTCCGCAGGTCCTTCCCCGTCAGATCGCCGGCCCGCACCACCCGCGTCGCGCCGGGGCGGACGGGAGGCTTGCGGACCGTACGGACGATGTCGCGGGCGATGCCGCCCCGATACAGCTCCCCGACGCCGCCCCGCCCCAGCTCGCGGTACGTACGCGCCAGGTCGGGGTTCTTGATGCGCGAGCCCACCACCGGCAGTTGCCCACCCGGCAGGAACAGTTCGGCCGTGTCCGGGAAGTCCCGGAACCGCGCCTCGTTCGCCGCGGTCTGCGACCGGAAGGTGGAGTCGACGGTGAAGCCTTCGCGCGCCAGCTTCTCCGCCGGGGCGAGGAGCGTGCGCAGCGGCTTGGTGCCCCACTTCCCGAGCACCGTGTCCCAGGTGGCGGGGGTGCCGGGCGTGCCGACGCTCAGCCCGCTCGTCATCGCCTGGTCGAAGGGGATCGGTTTGCCGTTCTCCAGGAAGAGGGACTCGTCCGCGCTCAGCGGCGCGGTCTCGCGGCCGTCGACCGTGCGTACCGCCCCGGACCTGGCGTCGTAGTGGACGAAGTAGCCGCCGCCCCCGATGCCCGCCGAGTACGGCTCGGTCACACCGAGCGCCGCCGCCGTCGCCACGGCCGCGTCGACCGCGTTGCCGCCTCGCCGCAGGACCTCGATGCCCGCGGCGGACGCGTCGGCGTCGACGCTGGCGACCGCTCCCCCGTACCCGGCCGCGACCGGTGTCTTGACCAGTGGCGGCGGGGACGTCGCGGACGCTTCGGCGGAGACGGCGGACGGGGCGGTGGCCCCCACCGAGACCATCACCGCCGCGGCGGCCCAGAACGACAGCACTCGTACCGTGGAGCGGCGCATGCGTACCTCCAGTCAACACGTGTCCGCGCAGCGTAACTTCAGGGCGCCGCGTGCGTCAGGACCCCCTCGAACACCGGTGCGCCGTGGCGCTAGCATGCCGCCCCATGACCGAAGACGTGCGCAACATCGTGCTGGGCGTGTTGGCGGCCGGGATCAGCGCCTCGATCGGCTGGCTCGCCCGTACGTATCTGTGGCGGCGCAAGCTGCGCCGCAAGCAGGCCTTCCTCGGGATGCCCGCCAACTCGGAGGCGCTGCTCGTGGTGAACCGCGAGGTGGGCGGCGAGGGCGTGCACCGGTTCGACGTCTTCGCGCTGCTGGAGCTCGCGGCCGTCGTGAAGGACTGCGGGGCGCACGCGCAGATCCTCTCCCACGACATGGCGCAGCAGGGCTTCGGCGAGCGCACGGAGTTCTGCCTGGGCGGCCCCGCGTCGAACCGGCGCATGGCGGCGCACCTGCACAGCCTGCTGCCCGGTGTCCGGGTGAACACCGACGCGGAGCCGGGGCCCGACCGGGGCGCCTTCCAGATAGGTGGCGAGCGCTACCGCCTGGAGCCCGGCGTGGCCGAGTACGTGCTGCTGGCGCGGCTGACCGCCGGGCAGGACGCCAGGCCGGTGTTCCTCTTCTGCGGGCAGCGGGCCATCACCAACCAGGCCGCCACCCGCTACCTCGCCCGCAACCACGCGAAGCTGGCCCGCAAGCACGGCAACGGCTCGTTTTGCCTGCTGCTGAAGGTGATCAACACCGAGGCGTACGGACCCGACGTGGTGGAGCTCGTCGCGGACGTGACGCGCGCCGCGCACAGCCCGGTCCCGGCGACCCCGCGCCCCTCCCACCGCGCGGTGGGGTAGCGCCGTACGCCACGGTCCGCGCGCGGCGGTCCGAGACCTCCCTCCCGGCCCGCGCCGACCGGGCATGCGCTGTGCCGCCGGTCACACCCACCGGCCACCGGCCGCCGGCAGGGCCGTGAACGCCGCCGCCATGGGCCATCGGTCCTTTCCTTCTGCGGCATTTGTCACAGTCGGTTTGGGCGAATTTCCAGTCATTCGCGCAACCACTCCCTGTTCAATCGACTCTTCGGGACGACAGACATCGCACCGGAGGTTTTCCAGATGATCCGCTCGAGCCCCACGCGCCACCCCGCCCGTCACCGCACGCGCGCCCTGCTGGCCGGCGCCGCGACGCTGACCGTCGCGCTCACCGCCTGCTCCGCCGGAGGGGCCGGCCGGGCCGACGCGGCCGGCCGGTCCGGAAAGGCCCCCGAGATCTCGGTGGACCTGCGCGGGAAGCACGCCGAGGCCGGCGAACCGGTGCGGGTGAAGATCGCCGGCGGCAGCCTCGGCAGCGTCACCGTGCGCGACGCCCGGGGCGGGGAGCTCACCGGCACGGTCTCCGAGGACGGCAAGTCCTGGACCTCACGGCGCGGCGCCGCGCCCGGCACGACGTACTCCGTCCGGGCCGAGGACGAGAACGGCGCCGACGCGCGGACCCGGTTCACCACGACGGCCCCCGACAAGGTCAACAAGCTCGGCCTCACGCCCGGCAACGAGGCCACGGTCGGCGTCGCCCAGCCCCTGTCGGTCGTCTTCGACCACCCCGTGAAGAACAAGGCCGCGGTCGAGAAGCGGCTGCGGGTGACCACCTCGAACGGCACCGAGGGCTCCTGGGGCTGGCTCCGCGACTTCTCCGGCAGGGACCGCGTCGACTGGCGCCCCAAGGAGTACTGGAAGTCCGGCACGCGGGTCTCCCTCGATGCGGACCTGAAGGGCGTCGACTCGGGCGCCGCCGGAGGCTGGTTCGTACGTGACTACTCCACGCACTTCACCGTCGGCGAGCGGCAGATCGTCAAGGTCGACCTCGACCGGCACCGCCTGCGGCTGACCCGCGACGGGCAGACGGTGAAGGACGTGCCGATGTCGGCCGGCACTCCCGGCGGCGACAAGGCCTCGTGGCGCGGCACGGCCGTGCTGATGGCCAAGGAGGGCACCATCAACATGCGCTCCGAGACCGTGGGCCTCGGCGACGCGTACGACAAGATGGTCGACTCCTCGATGCGGCTGACCTGGTCGGGGATGTACGCGCACGCCGCGCCCTGGAACAAGGCGTACCTCGGCAAGGCCAACAAGAGTTCCGGATGCGTCGGGATGAGCGACGAGGACGCCGCCTGGATCTACCGCCACGTCCACGTCGGCGACCCGTTCGAGATGACCGGTGACGACGCGAAGGGCACGGTCGCGGCCAACAACGGCTACGGCGAGTGGAACCTCTCCTGGGCCGAGTGGCAGACGAAGAGCGCCCTGGGCTGACACCGCGTCCAATAATTGTTACCCCGACGTAACTTACCGGGGAGTTACCAACGGTAAGAGCTGGAGGTTACCGTCGGGTCACTTTGCACTGACACGAGTGAGGAGTGACCCGTGAGACACCCCCACATGTCCCTGCGCGGCACTACGGCCGGCGCCGCGACCGCCGCCGTACTGCTCGCCGGGACCGCCACAGGCGTGGCTCCCACGGCCCTGGCCGCCGAACCCGCCCAGCCGTCCGCGACCGCCGGCGCTCTCCCCGGCGTACGGTTCGTGGACATCGCGGGAGACGGCGGCACCGTACTCAAGGCCAACGTCTTCACCCCGGCCGGCGCCGACGGCAGCCGCACCTACCCGGTGATCGTCCTGCCGACCAGCTGGGCCATGCCGCAGATCGAGTACGTCGCCCAGGCCAAGAAGCTCGCCGACTCCGGCTACGTCGTGGTCAGTTACAACTCGCGCGGCTTCTGGCAGTCCGGCGGCGAGATCGAGGTCGCCGGGCCGCCGGACATCGCCGACGCCTCCAAGGTCGTCGACTGGGCGCTCGCCAACACCCCCGCCGACCCGGCGCGGGTGGGCATGGCCGGCGTGTCGTACGGCGCGGGCATCAGCCTCCTCGCCGCCGCGCACGACAAGCGGATCAAGGCGGTCGTCGCCCTGAGCGGCTGGGCCGACCTCATCGACTCCATCTACAGCGGCCGTACGCAGCACCAGCAGGCCGCCGGGCTGCTCAGCGGCGCCGGGTACCTCACCGGCCGGCCGAGCGCCGAACTCCAGCAGACGATGAAGGACTTCCTCGGCTCCAACCTGGACAAGGAGCAGGACATGATCGAGTGGGGGCGCAAGCGCTCCCCCGCCGCCTACCTGGACAAGATCAACGAGAACGGCTCGGCGATCATGCTGGGCAACGCGTGGGGAGACACCATCTTCCCGCCGAACCAGTACGCGGACTTCTACGAGAAGCTCACCGGCCCCAAGCGCCTGGAGCTGCGCCCCGGCGACCACGCCACCTCCGAGGCCACCGGCCTCCTCGGCCTTCCCAACGACGTGTGGACGAACGCGCAGCGCTGGTTCGACCACCACCTGAACGGCGCGGCGAACGGCGTCGACGGCGAGCAGCCCGTCCAGCTCAAGTCCCGTTCCACCGGGGCGTACGAGGGCTATCCCGACTGGAAGTCGGTCGGCGCGACCCAGCGGAAGATCGCCATGGGCGGCAGCAGGACCATCCACACGAACGTCGACTCGGGGGCCAACGGCGGGACCGTCCTGCTGTCCAACGCGCTCGACCAGTTCCTGAAGCTGCCGCCGATGGCCTCCGTACCGCTGCTGCCGCGCAGCTACGCGTCGGTCTGGCAGTCGGAGCGGTACGCCGAGGCGCAGCACGTGCGCGGCACCGCCCGGATCCACACCACGGTCTCCAGCACCAAGGAGAGCGGCACCCTCGTCGCCTACCTCTACGACGTGGGCCCGCTCGGCCTCGGCAAGCTGGTCAGCAACGCGCCGTACACCTTCCACGGCCGGACGCCGGGCAAGCCGTTCGCCGTCGACCTGGAGCTGTTCTCCACGGCCTACGACGTCCCGGCCGGCCACCGGCTCGCGCTGGTGATCGACACCGTCGACCCGCTCTACATCGAACACAACCCGTCCGGCGCGCAGCTGACCTTCTCGTCGCCCGAGTCCGACCCGTCCTACGTGTCGGTCCCACTGCGCGACAAGTGATCTCCGGCTGCTGCCGGGCAGGCATGCCCTCGCAGATCCAACGCACGCCCGGCAGCAGCATGCACGTCCCGACGCGGGTCGGCGATCTCACCGCACCACGGGGGTGAACGGCACAGCGTAGTCGAGATTCGACGCGAGCGGTCTGCCGAAGGGGAGGCACTCCTCAGGGGTGCAGGTTGCCGTAGTGCTTGTTGACGTCACGCAGCTCGATCAACGGATCGACGGCCATACGCAGCCCTACCCACTCTCAGCCTGTGTCGGGGTCAGCGCAAAGTATCCAGCCGGACAAGGGACTTCGCACCCGACACGCGCGCGCCGGACACAAGGCGCCCTAAAGAGTTCGGGCGGTCACAGCTCGGAGGCCTCGGCGTACACCTGGGACAGCTCGGGCGCCCCGTTGACCGCCCAGTCGAGACCGGACTCCACCACGTTGATCTCGCGGCCGGAGGCCAGCCGGACCACCGGCTGGCCGCTGGGCCACAGCTGCCAGGCGGCCCCCGGGACCGTGCGCACGATCACGGTCCCGAGGTAGAGGCCAGCGTCGTTGCCCAGCCAGGGCAGCTCCTCCGGGTCCTCCCGCCAGAGCGGGGTGAGCTGGTCGAGGGCCTCCAACGAGGCCGGGGAGTCGTCCAGTTCGAGACCGGCATCCCCTGCCCGGACACGCAACAGCTCGCATTCGGCGAGCAGTTCCGCCAGACCTTTCGTGTCGCTGTCTCCGCCCGCGTCGCCGAGTGCGATCACGGCCGTACCGCGCGCCGCACCACGGCGCTTGAGCCAGTTGTCCAGGAAAGGGATGTTCTTCATATCGCTCAGCCTCGCATTCGTCCCGCCATGTTCACCACAGGCGCGCGGAGACCTGTTCCGGCCCGCGGCGGTCAGACATCGAGATCGACGACGACCGGTGCGTGGTCCGACGCGCCCTTGCCCTTGCGCTCCTCACGGTCGACGTAGCTGTCCTTGACCGCCGCGGCGAAGGGGGCGTTGCCGTAGACGAGGTCGATGCGCATGCCCTTGTTCTTCGGGAAGCCCAGCAGGCGGTAGTCCCAGTAGGTGTACGGCCGGTCGTACTTGAGCGGGCGCGGCACCACGTCGGAGAGCCCGGTGTCGCGCAGCGCGGCGAGGGCCGCACGCTCGGCGGGGGTGACGTGCGTGGACTCCACGAAGAGCGACGGGTCCCAGACGTCCTCGTCGGTCGGGGCGATGTTGAAGTCCCCGAGGACCGCGAAGGGCCGCTCGCCCGCGGCGTCGTCGGCCACGGCCTTCTGGAGCGCCTCCAGCCAGCGCAGCTTGTAGGCGTAGTGGTCGTGGGCGACCTCGCGGCCGTTCGGCACGTACACCGACCAGACGCGGACCGGGCCGCAGGTCGCGGAGATCGCCCGCGGCTCCTGCACGCCCTCGTAGTCGGGTCCGCCGGGCAGGCCGACGACGACGTCCTCCAGGCCGATCTTCGAGATCACGGCCACGCCGTTCCAGCGGCCCGTGGCGTTGACCGCGCACGCGTAGCCGAGGTCGCGCAGCTCCGCGGCCGGGAAGCCCTCGGAGGTGGTCTTGGCCTCCTGGAGGCACAGCACGTCGGTGCCGGTGCTCTCCAGCCACGCCAGCAGGCGGGGCAGCCGGGCGGTGATCGAGTTGACGTTCCAGGTCGCGATACGCATGTACGACAGCCTATCGGCGGGGTCCGACAACGGCTCCCGGTCACAGCTCGGTCGAGTCTCCGGGGGCCAGCCGGCCGTGGTCCGTGCCGCCGAGACCACCGATCTGGCGGTCGTAGATCGGCCGGGCGAGATCGGTCAGCAGGGCGTCGTGGATGTCGATGGCGCGCCGCGGCTTCACCTCGCGCACGTAGTCGATGACCTCGGAGATCTTCGACCACGGGGCCATCACCGGCAGCATCAGCGTCTCGACGGGCTGCCCGGGGACGGTGAGCGCGTCGCCCGGGTGGAAGACGGAACCGTCCACGAGGTAGCCGACGTTGGTGATCCGCGGGATGTCCGGGTGGATGACGGCGTGCAGCTCGCCGTGGACCTGCACGTCGAAGCCGGCCGCCGAGAAGGCGTCGCCGTGGCCGACGGTGTGCACCCGGCCGGGGAAGGCGGCGGAGAGCTGGTCGGCGACGCTGCGCAGCGTCCAGATCTCGGCCGCCGGACTGGCCTCCAGAGCGGCCCGCAGCCGGTCCTCGGCGAAGTGGTCGGGGTGCTCGTGCGTCACCAGGACGACGTCGGCGCCGACCGCCGCGTCCTGTTCGCTGAAGCCGCCGGGGTCGACGACGAGCGTCCGCCCGTCCTTCTCCAGCCGGACGCAGGCATGGGACATCTTGGTGAGCTTCACGGGCACATCCTCCTCGCCGTCGTTCTCCCCGCCGTCATCCTCCCCGCCGCCGTTCCGCTACGCCTGCGGAGTCGTCTCCTCCTGGATGACCGCACGGGCCACCTTGAAGGCCGCGTTCGCCGCCGGGACGCCGCAGTAGACGGCCGTCTGGATCAGTACTTCCTTGATCTCGGCCGGGGTCAGGCCGTTGCGCAGCGCGGCCCTGGTGTGGAAGGCCAGCTCGTCCAGGTGGCCGCCGGCGACCAGCGCGGTCAGGGTGACACAGCTGCGGGTACGCCGGTCCAGTCCGTCCCGCGTCCACACCTCGCCCCACGCGTAGCGGGTGATCAGCTCCTGGAAGTCGCCGGTGAAGGCGTCGGCGTCGCCGAGCGCGCGGTCCACGTGGGCGTCGCCCAGGACCTCGCGGCGGACCTTGAGCCCGGCCTCGTACGGGTCGGGCCGGCCGCCCTGCTCCGGTACGGCGACGGGCTGCGCCGCCGCGCCGATCTCGCCCACCGGGCTGATGGGCGCGGAGATCGCCGGCATGACGGGCGGGGCCTGGATCGCCTGCATGCCGGTCGTCGAGGCGGGCGCGGGCTGCCAGGCGGTGGAGAAGTGGCGTACGAGCAGGTCGGTGACGGCGGCGGGCTGCTCGACCGGGGCCAGGTGCGAGGCGCCGGGGACCAGTGCGAGGCGGGCGTCCGGGATGCCGGCGACCAGGGTCCGGGCCTCGGCGGGCCCGGTGACCTGGTCCTCGGAGCCGACGAGAACGAGGGTCGGTACGCCTATGCGCCGCAGGTCGACGCGGATGTCGAAGGCGGCCAGCGCCTCGCAGGCGGCGATGTAGCAGCCGGGGTCGGTGGTGCGGACCATCTGCACGGCCCACTCCACGATGGCGGGCTGCGCGGCGGCGAATAGGTGGGTGAACCAGCGGGCGGGCGCGGAGGCCGCCATGGGCTCCAGGCCGTTCGTCCGTACGATCACCCCGCGCTGGCGGAACTCGTCGGCGGTGCCGAAGCGGGGCGAGGCGGCGACCAGGGCCAGCGAGGCGACCCGTTCCGGGTGGCGCAGCGCCAGCTCCGCGCCGATCGCGCCGCCGATGGAGCAGCCGGCGTAGCCGAAGCGCTGCACGCCGAGGCTGTCGAGGGTCGCCAGCAGGCGTTCGGCGAGTTCGTTGACGGAGCTGGCGGGGTGGGCGGGAGCGCCGCCGTGACCGGGCAGGTCGTACCGGAAGACGCGCCACTGGCGGGTCAGGTCCGGTATCTGCCGGTCCCACATGTGCCAGGTGGTGCCCAGCGAGGGGCCGAGGATCAGGACCGGGGCGTCCTCGGGGCCGTCGAACCGGTACTGCAAGGGCTGCACAATCTGCGGGGGCTTCTGTTCGGTCTCGTCGCTCACTCGCTCCAGGTTAGCGATCCGGCGGGCGGCCTCGTCCCACGGGGGTCGGCGGGCGCCGGTGGATCAGGGCGTGGCGGTGGAGACGACGTACACGAAGGGGTGCGCCGGGTCGGTGTCGTCGACGGTGATGTCGAGGGTCGGCTGCGGGTTCTTCTGGTCGACCGTGGTGCCGTACCAGGTCCGGGCCGGGTCGAGGGTCCAGCCGGCGATCTTGGCGTCCCGGTCGCTGATGGTGATGCGGCCCTTCTTGAGCGCGGTGCGGTCGATTCCGAGGTCGTTGAGGAACCAGTCGAGGTCCGGCGGGATGGTCCGGAACTGGACGTACAGCCGGCTGGTCCTCCAGTTGTTCGTCTCGTAGAACGCGACCTCGGTGCCCGCGTTCGGCACGGGGACGTCGTAGATGCGGCGCGTCATGCGGGACGGGAAGCCCTCGGTGAGGCCGGTGGCGGAGGCCACCTTCGCCTTGTCCTTGCCGCTGTCGCGGCTCTGCTCGGCGGAGATCAGCAGGTAGCCCGCGGGGATGCCGATGAGCAGGACGATGATGACCGCCGTCAGCCAGCGGCGGAGGATCATGTGCCGGCGGTCTTCGGGGGGCGTGGCCGCAGCGTCCGGTGACGGCGACGGGTGGGGCACGGACGGGGTCATCACTGGGGTCCCTGGGTGGTGGAGCGGATGGCCTGGGCGTAGCGCTCGTAGCGTTCGTAACGCTCCAGACGGCGGCGGTTGGCGCGGCGGAAGCGGCGGGCGACGAGCCGGGCGAGGTCGGCGGCGCCGACCATGCCGGCCTCCGGGCCGAGCTGGGCCTTGGCGATACGGGCCTCGGGGCGGTAGCCGCGGCCGGTGAGGTGGCGCCTGAAGGCGTCGCGGGCCGGGCCGATGAGGAGGTCGTCCGCGGCGCTGACGCCGCCGCCGATGACGAAGCAGGAGGGGTCCAGCGCGGCGGCGAGGTTGGCGATGCCGACGCCGAGCCACTGGCCGATGTCCTGGAGCAGCTCGACGCACATGGCGTCGCCCTCGCGGGCCAGCTCGGTGATGAGCGGGCCGGTGATCTCGGGGACGTTGCCCTTGACCCGGTCGATGATGTTGTACGCGACCGGGGAGTCGGCGGCGGCGAGCTCGCGGGCCTCGCGCACCAGCGCGTTGCCGGAGCTGTACTGCTCCCAGCAGCCGCGGTTGCCGCACGGGCAGCGGTGGCCGCCGGGCACGACCTGCATGTGGCCGAACTCGCCGGCGACACCGTACTTGCCGCGCTTGACCTGGCCGTCCTCCAGGATCGCGCCGCCGATGCCGGTGCCGAGCGTGATCATGACGAGGTGTTCCTCGCCGCGTCCGGCGCCGAACCGCCACTCCGCCCAGGCGGCGGTGTTGGCGTCGTTGTCGACCAGCACGGGCACGGCGAGACGGGCTGACACGGCGTCGCGCAGGGGTTCGTTGCGCCAGGCCAAGTGGGGGGCGAAGAGCACGGTGGAGCGGTCGGCGTCGACCCAGCCGGCCGCCCCGATGCCCACGGCGTGCACGTCGTGGCGGTCGGAGAGGTCGAGGACCAGCTCGACGATGGTGTCCTCGACGACCTTGGGGCTCTTGGACTTGTCCGGCGTCTCGGTGCGGATCTTCTCCAGGATGACGCCGTCGGCGTCGACGACGCCGGCCATCACCTTCGTGCCGCCGATGTCGATCCCGACGGTGGGCACCCGGGGCGCGCTGAGGTGCGAGCGCCGCTCACGGGTGCCGACGGTCCGCAGGACGGTGGCGCGGGCGGAGCCGCGGTGCGCGAAGTCTCGGTACGTGCTCATGTCCCCTGCGGGGTCGTGGGGGCGGTGGCGGTCATTGGGCCGATTCTGCCATCCGGCGGGGCGGGGTGCGGTGCGGCGCCGCTGCGCGGGGCTTGCCCCTGATCTCCCTTTCCGCGCCGGGGCGCCGCCCCGGATCCCGGCCCTCGCACGCCGGACGGGCCGGTGGGCGCGGGGCGGGGCAGGCAGGGCGGGACCGTGCTCCGCGCGGCGGCTAACGCTCCAGTTCGTGGCTGAGTTGGTCGAGTTCGCTGCCGCCCGCCATCTCGCGCGTCAGGTCGTCCAGGGTGATCTCGTCGCGGGTGTGGCTGCCGGACATCGCGCCCCGCTTGAGGAGGACGAAACGGTCGCCGACGAGGTACGCGTGGTGCGGGTTGTGCGTGATGAGGACAACACCCAGGCCGGCGTCGCGCGCCGCCGCCACGTACTTCAGCACGACGCCGGACTGCTTCACGCCGAGCGCGGCGGTCGGCTCGTCGAGCACCAGCACCTTCGCGCCGAAGTGGACGGCGCGCGCGATGGCCACGCACTGGCGCTCGCCGCCCGAGAGGGTGCCGATGGGCTGGTCGACGTCGCGCAGGTCGATGCCCATGCGCAGCAGCTCGGAACGGGTGGTGCGGCGCATCAGGTCGACGTCGAGGCGCTTGAAGGGGCCGGCGCCCTTCGTCGGCTCGGAGCCGAGGAAGAAGTTCCGCCAGACCGGCATCAGGGGTACGACGGCGAGGTCCTGGTAGACGGTCGCGATGCCCCGGTCGAGGGCGTCGCGCGGATTGGCGAGCCGGGTCTCCTCGCCCTCGATCGCGAAGGTCCCCGCGTCGTGCTGGTGCAGACCCGCGACGATCTTGATGAGGGTGGACTTGCCGGCCCCGTTGTCGCCCAGTACGCAGCTGATCTCGCCCGCGTGCACTTCGAGGGAGACGCCCTCCAGGGCTTTGATGTTGCCGTAGAACTTGCTGACGTCGCGCAGCTCGACCAGGGGGGTCGTGGACTGAGGGGTCACCGGGTCGCCTCCGCGCGCTTGCGTACCCATGCGTTGAGCAGGGTGGCCAGAAGGAGCATCGCTCCCAGGAAGAACTTGAACCAGTCGGGGTCCCACTCCGCGTACACGATGCCCTTGCTGGTCATGCCGAAGATGAAGGCGCCGACCGCGGAGCCGATCGCCGAGCCGTAGCCGCCGGTGATCAGGCAGCCGCCGATGACCGCCGCGATGATGTAGATCAGCTCGTTGCCGACGCCCTCGCCGGACTGCACCACGTCGAAGGAGAAGAGCAGGTGCTGGCCGGAGATCCAGGCGCCGACGGAGACGCCCATGTAGAGCCCGACGCGGGTCTTGTTGACCGGCACGCCCACCGCGCGGGCCGCCTCGGTCCCGCCGCCGACGGCGAAGATCCAGTTGCCGGCGCGGGTGCGCAGCAGGATCCAGGTCGCGACGGCCACGAGGGCCAGCCACCACAGGACGGTGACCTTGAGGTTCACGCCGCCGACGGTGACCTGGGAGGCGAAGAGCGCCTTGGCGGACTCGAAGCCCTCCATGTCGGCGATGCTCTTCGTGGAGACCGTTCCGCTGATCATCTTGGTGAGGCCGAGATTGAGGCCGGTCAGCATCAGGAACGTGCCGAGCGTGATGATGAAGCTCGGCAGTTTCGTACGGGTCAGCATGACGCCGTTGAACACGCCGACGGCCAGCGTCACCAGGAGCGAGACGAGGACGCCGACCCAGATGTTGGCCGTCATCTGGTAGCTGAACATCGAGGAGACCAGCGCGGAGCTGGTCACGAGCACACCGGCCGACAGGTCGAACTCGCCGCCGATCATCAGCAGCGCCACGGGCACGGCCATGATGCCGATGACCGACGCGGCGTACAGCACCGTGCCGAAGCTGGAGGCGCGCAGGAAGCTGTCCGCCACGATCGCGAAGAAGAGGAAGACGGCGACGGCGCCGACGACCGAGCCGAGCTCGGGGCGGCCGAGCAGCTTGCGCAGCGGCGAGGTCCTCAGCAGCCGTTCGTCGGCCGCCGGCCCGGGGCCCGGGGCCGGCGCCTGCGCCGGTGCGGTCGCGGTCATCGGGTCCCCCGCTTCGTGTACGCCTCCAGTTCGGCGGCGTCCTTCTTGGTGATGATCTCGGGTCCGGTGAGGACCGGCCGGCCGCCGCCGAGCACGTCGGCGTTGTACTTGTGGAGCCACAGCAGGTCGACGGCCTCGTACCCCTGGAGGTAGGGCTGCTGGTCGACGGCGAAGCCGAGGGTGTCGTTGCGCAGGGCGGCGGCGACCTGGGCGTTGAGGTCGAAGGTGTCGATCTCCGCCTTGCTGCCGGCCTGCTCCTTCGCCTTGACGGCGGCGTCCGCGAAGGGCGCGCCGAGGGTCACGACGGCGTCGATGTCCTTGTCCGACTGGAGCTTCGCCTCGATGGACGCCTGTACGTCCGGCATGTTCGTGCCGTCGACGTAGAGGTTCTGCATCTCGCCGTCGAAGGTCTCCCCGGCGCCGGCGCAGCGCTGCTCGTGGCCGACGTTGCCCTGCTCGTGCAGGACGCACAGCGCCTTCTTCCGCCCCCGCTTGCCGAGCTCCTCGCCGACGGCCTCGCCGGCGATCGTCTCGTCCTGCCCGATGTGGGTGAGCGCCCCGAACTTCTTCGACTCGGCGGAGCCCGAGTTGACGGTGATCACCGGGATGCCGGCCCTGGTGGCCTTGGCGACGACGGCCTTCATGGCGTCGGGCTTGGCGAGGGTGACGATGAGCCCGTCGACCTTCTTGTCGATGTACGAGTCGACGAGCTGGGCCTGCTGCTGGCCCTCGTCGCTGTGGGCGTACAGGAACTTGATGTTGTCCTTCGCGGCGGCCTGCTTCGCGCCGCTCTGCACGATGTCCCAGAAGGTGTCGCCGTCGCCCGAGTGGGTGACCATGCCGACGGTCCAGCGGGGGGTGCCCAGCGCGGCCCGGCCCTGCGCGGCGGCCTGCTCGGCCCGCTCCTCGGCGCGCTTCCCGCCCGTGCTGCTGCATCCCGCGAGGGACGCTCCGAGCACCGCCGCCAGCACCGCGCCCAGCGCGCGTACCCCTGTCCGAACCCTTGCCACGACGCCGTGCCCTTCTCGTACTCCTCGGTGCGGCCGGGGATCACGCAGTCCGTCCCCGGCCGACCAAGTATCGGTTACGGGTGTTCGCACCGTATTCACCGGGTTCCGCGGGCCGTGTACTTCTCCAGGGCCGGGACGTCCTTCTCCGTGACCAGGGCCGGTCCGGTCAGGACGGGTTTGGTGCCGCCGAGGACGTTGCCGTTGGTCCGGTGGAGCCACAGTCCGTCGACGGCGAGGTAGCCCTGGAGGTAGGGCTGCTGGTCGACGGCGAAGCCGATCTCCTTGGCCTTGAGGCGCCGGACCACCTCGGCGTTGAGGTCGAACGTGTTCACCTCGGCCGTGCTGCCCGCGCCCGCCTTCGCCTTGACACTGGCGGCCGCGAAGGGCGCGCCGAGGGTGACGACGGTGTCGATGTCCTTGGCCGACTGGAGCTTCGCCTCGATGGAGGACGTCGATCCGGGCATGTCGGTGCCCTGCACGTTGAGGTTCTCGACCGTCCCCTCGAAGGTCTTCTTCACACCGGCGCAGCGCGCTTCGAGCGAGACGTTGCCCTGTTCGTGGATGACGCAGAGCGCCTTCTTCCTGCCCCGCTTGTTGAGCTCCTCGCCGACGGCCTCGCCGGCGACGGTCTCCTCCTGGCCGATGTGGCTGAGCGCGCCGGTCGCCCGCGAGTGCTCCCCGCCGGAGTTGATCGTGACGACGGGTATGCCGGCCGCGACGGCCTTCTCGACGGACGCCTTGACCGCTTCGGGCTTGGCGAGGGTGACCACGATGCCGTCGACCTTCTTGGCGACGTACGAGTCGATGAGCTGCGCCTGCTCCTTGCCCTCCTTGTCGGCGGCGTACAGGAACTCGACGTTGTCCTTGGCGGCGGCCTGCTTCGCCCCGCTCTGCACGATGTCCCAGAAGGTGTCGCCCTCCCCGGAGTGCGTCACCATGGCGATCTTCAGGCGTGGGGTGGAGACGGTCTTCCCGCCTCCGCCGCCGTCGCCGTTCTTCTCCTCGGACTTCTTGCCGCCCCCGGAGCTGCACCCGGCCGTGAGGGCGAGGGCGCATGCGGCGAGGACGGCCGCTGCCTTGCGATGGGTACGCATCGTGGGTTCCGCCTTGTCTCCCGGCCGCCCCGTTGCGGCTGGAGGAGTTCTAGCGGCGTACGCGACACCCCGTCAAGACTTTGTCCGAACATTCTTACGCGGGTGCGGTCTCACGGCCTGACGAGAAGCTGGAACTCGAAGGCGTACCGCGAGGCCCGGTAGATGTGCGAGCCGAACTCGACCGCCCGCCCCGTGTCGTCGAACGTCGTCCGCTGCATCGTCAGCAGCGGCGCCCCCATCGCCTCGGACAGCTGGCGCGCCTCGTCGGCCCCGGCCGCCCGCGCGCCGACGGACTGGCGCGCGCTGTGCAGCGTGATGCCGGCGGCGCGCATCATCCGGTACAGGCCGGTGGCTTCGAGGTGCTCGGTGTCGAGGGACAGCAGCCCGGTGGGCAGGTGGTTGCGCAGGACGGCCATGGGCTCGTTGTGCGCGAGGCGCAGCCGCTCCACCAGGTGCACGTCGCTGCCCTCCGCCACGCCGAGCGCCGCCGCGACCTCCGCGGTCGCCGGTTCGAGGGTGTTGCGCAGGACCGAGGTGGCGGGGAGCTGGCCCGCGGCTTCGAGGTCGTCGTACAGACTGCTCAGTTCGAGCGGGCGCTTGACCTGGCTGTGCACGACCTGGGTGCCGACGCCGCGCCGGCGGACCAGCAGGCCCTTGTCGACGAGCGACTGGATGGCCTGGCGGACGGTGGGGCGGGACAGCCCGAGCCGGCCCGCCAGTTCGATCTCGTTGCCGAGGAGGCTTCCCGGGGAGAGCCGGCCCTTCTCGATCGCCGCCTCCAGCTGCTGGGACAGCTGGAAGTACAGCGGAACCGGGCTGTTGCGGTCCACGCCGAGCTGGAGGGCGATGGTGGGGTCAGCGGCGGGTTTCGACACGCCCAAGAGCGTAACCCCAGGTAATGACTACTGGAAGTCCTGTAGTCAGGTTGTCAGGACATACCCTTGACAGAGCGGCGTGGACGGCCACACTTTGGGGCATGCGCATCGGACTCATCGGCACCGGCCGTATCGGTTCCTTCCACGCTGACGTGCTCAGCCGCCATCGCGAAGTGGGCGCCCTGCTCGTGGCGGACACCGACGCCGCGCGGGCCGCGTCGGTCGCCACCCGGATCGGCGCCACCGCCGCCCCCTCGGTCGACGAGATCTTCGCCTGGGGCGTCGACGCCGTCGTGATCGCCTCCGCCACCTCGGCGCACGCGGAACTGATCGGGCGGGCGGCGCGCGCCGGCCTGCCGACCTTCTGCGAGAAGCCGATCGCCCTCGACCTGGCGGGGACGCTGGGCGCCCTGCGGGAGGTCGCGGCGGCGGGGACGGCCCTCCAGCTCGGCTTCATGCGCCGCTTCGACGCCGGGTACACCACGGCCCGCGAGCTCGTGCGCTCCGGCGCCCTCGGCCGGCTGCACACCGTACGGGCGGCGACCTCCGACCCCGCGCCGCCGCCCGCGGCGTACCTGCCGCTGTCCGGCGGGCTCTTCCGGGACTGCCTGGTCCACGACTTCGACATACTGCGCTGGGTGACCGGCCGCGAGGTCGTCGAGGTGTACGCCGCCGGGTCCGACGCGGGGCCGCCGATGTTCCGGGAGGCGGGCGACGTGGACACCGCGGCGGCCCTGCTCACCCTGGACGACGGCACGCTGGCCACCGCGACCGCCACGCGCTGCAACGGCGCCGGTTACGACGTACGGATGGAACTGGCCGGCGAGCTGGACCAGGTGTCCGTCGGCCTCGACGACCGTACGCCGATCACCTCCACCGAGCCGAAGGGACCGCCGGCCTGCCAGCGGCCGTGGCCCGGCTTCCTGGAGCGGTTCGCCCCGGCGTACGAGGCGGAGCTCGACGCGTTCGTACGGCTCGCGCTCGGCGAACGGGACAATCCCTGCGACGGCGGGGAGGCGCTGCACGCGCTGCGGATCGCGGAGGCGTGCGAGCTGTCCCGCCGGGAGCGGCGCCCGGTGCGGATGGACGAGATCCCCGCGTCATGACGCTCAAGGCGGAGGACGGCGCGGCGCTCTGGGCGCGCGGATCCGGCGAGGGCGACCCGCTGATCCTGTGCCACGGCGGCCCCGGGCTGTGGGACACCTTCGAGGACGTGAGCCGGCTGCTCGTGGACCGGGGGTTCGCCGTCCACCGCTGGGACCAGCGCGGCTGCGGGCGTTCCGAGCGGCGGGGCCCGTACTCGGTGGCGCGCTCGGTGGCCGATCTGGACGCCGTGCGCAGGCACTTCGGGCTCGACGCCGTGACCCTGCTCGGCCATTCCTGGGGCGCACGGCTGGCCCTGCACTACGCGCTCGCGCATCCCGGGCGGGTGACGCGGCTGGTGTACGTCTCGGGCACCGGCATCGGGCCGGACTCCGGCTGGCACCCGGAGTTCGTCGGGAACCTGCGCGCGGCGATCGGCGAACGGCTGCCCCGCTGGGAGGAGCTGCGGTCCCTGGAGCGGCGCACCGAGGCCGAGGAGCGCGAGATGTGGGTGCTCCAGTGGTCGGCGGACTTCCCGGGGCCGGACCGGCAGCGGGCACTGCGGCTGGCCGAGCGGATGGCCACGCCGTGGCTCGGCGTCAACCACACCTGCCACGCCGAGATCGGCGCCGAGACCGCGACCATGAGCGAGCACCAGCTCCACGCCGCCTGCGGGGGCCTGCGGATGCCGGTCCTGATCGTGGACGGCGAACGGGACATACGGCCGCGCGACGCCGTCGACTCGCTGGAGCAGTCCCTGCCGCACGTGACGCGGGTGACGCTCGCGGGGGCCGGGCACCTGCCGTGGGCGGAGTGCCCGGCGGAGTTCGCCGACGCGGTCGCCGCGGCCGGCTGACCGCCGCCGGTCGCCGGCCACCGGTCACCCGTCACCCGTCACCCGTCGCCCGTCGTCCGTCGTCGAAGTAAAGAACACTTGACTTCATGTCATGACTGCTTGACACTCCACAGTGTCAGGTTTTCTTTACATGGGGAGTGAGTGAGCGCGTGGCGTTCGAAGAGAAACGGGCCTGGAGCATGGTCCTGGTCACCGTGGTGTCGTACGCGGTGTACCTGGCCGTCGTCCTGGGCCGGCCGGCGGACGGGCCCCTCACCGAGAGGCCCTATGTGTCCGCGCTGCTGTGGACGGTCGGGGCGGCGATCGCCGCGTCCGTCGTCCTCCACACCGTGCTGGCGGCGTTCTCCCCCGAGGACGCCGGCACCCGGGACCAGCGCGACCGCGAGATCCACCGCTTCGGCGAGCACATCGGCCAGTCGTTCGTCGTGATCGGCGGTGTGGCCGGGCTCGCCCTCGCCATGGCGGGCCTCGACCAGTTCTGGATCGCCAACGCGATCTACCTGGCGTTCGTCCTGTCGGCGCTGCTCGGCTCGGCGACGAAGATCGTCTCGTACCGGCTGGGCTTCCACCCGTGGTGAAACCGACCAGGGTCACCAACGCGATCCGCGCCCTGCGCTTCACCCACGGCGAGATGACGCAGGCCGAGCTCGCCGGCCGCATCGGCGTCTCGCGCCAGACCGTCATCGCCATCGAACAGGGCCGCTACTCCCCCTCTCTGGAGATGGCTTTCCAGATCGCCCGGGTGTTCGGGGTCCCGCTCGACGAAGTGTTCCAGTACCCACACAGCGACCCGGGAGAGACTCCATGAAGGCGATGACCCAAGCCGTGTACGGACCGTCCTCGGTCCTGCGCCTGGAAGAGATGGCACCGCCCGTGCCCGGCGCCGGCGAGGTGCTCGTACGGGTCCGCGCCGCGTCCGTCGACCCGGGGGTCTGGCACCTCATGGCGGGAAAGCCGTATCTGATACGCGCCATGGGGTTCGGCCTGCGGGCGCCCAAGTCCCCCGTGCTGGGTGAGGGGTTCGCGGGCAGTGTGGAGGCGGTGGGAGCCGGAGTCACCCGCTTCCGGCCGGGCGACGAGGTGTACGGGGCGTGTGGCGGCTCGTTCGCCGAGTACGCCTGCGCCAAGGAGGCGAACATCGCCCGTACGCCGGCGAACCTCGGCTTCGCGCAAGCGGCCGCCGTACCCGTCTCCGCGTGCACCGCGCTCCAGGCCGTGCGGGACGCCGGGCGGCTGGCCGCCGGGCAGCGGGTCCTCGTCATCGGAGCGGCGGGCGGTGTCGGCCACTTCGCCGTACAGCTCGCCAAGGTCTTCGGGGCCCATGTCACCGCCGTCTGCGGGCCCGGCAAGGCGGACCTGGTCCGGTCACTCGGCGCCGACGAGGTCGTCGACTACACCCGCGAGGACCCCGTCGACGGCTCCCGCCACTACGACCTCGTCCTCGACACGGCGGGCAACCGCCCGCTGTCGGCGCTCCGCCGGGCCCTCACCCCGCGCGGCACCCTCGTCATCATCGGCGGCGAGGGCGGCGGCGACTGGATCGGCGGCAACGGCCGGCAGTTGCTCGCCCTGCTCATCTCGCCGTTCAGCCGGCACCGGCTGCGCGGGCTGGCGGTCATGAACCTGGCCCACGACGACCTGCGGCTCCTCGCGGAACTCGCCGAGGCCGGCTCGGTGACACCGGTGATCGACCGGGCCTACACGCTCGCCGGCGTTCCCGAGGCGATCGACCGGCTGATGGAGGGCCACGCCCGGGGCAAGCTCGTCGTCGAGCTGTGACGGCGCGCGGGCGTACGCCGGGCAGCCCGCGGGCGGCCCCCGCGACCCGCGTTCACCACCGCACCGGCAGGCGCCGTACGCCCCGCATGAGCAGCCCGGGCAGCCAGTCCAGCGGTCCGTCGTCCGGGGCCGCCGCCAGGCCGGGGCAGCGTTCGAGGAGTGCCCGGACCGCGATACGCGCCTCCATGCGGGCCAGCGGCGCCCCCAGGCAGAAATGCGGGCCGTGGCCGAAGGCGAGGTGCCCCGGCCCCTTGCCCGCGGCGGCGGTGCGCGTGATGTCGAAGCGGTCCGGATCGGGGAAACGGGCGGGGTCGCGGTCGCCGGCCGCGAGCGAGACCAGGACCGGGTCGCCGGCCGGGATGACGAGGCCGCCGATCTCGACCGGCTCGCGGGCGAAGCGGAAGGTGGCGTTCTCCACCGGTCCGTCGTAGCGCAGCATCTCTTCGACCGCGCTGTCGACGAGAGCGGGGTCGGCGCGCAGGGCGGCCAGTTGGTCCGGGTGCGACAGGAGGGCCCGTACGCCGTTGGAGATCAGGTTGACGGTCGTCTCGTGGCCGGCGATGAGCAGCAGGAAGGCCATGCCGATGAGTTCGTCGGCCGTGAGCCGGTCCCCGTCCTCGGCCTGCGTCCTGATCAGCGCGCTCAGCAGGTCGTCGCCGGGGGCGGAAGCGCGCTTGTCCTCGACGAGTTCGGCGAGGTAGGCACCCATGGCCCGTACGGCCTCGCCCTCCGCGTCGGCTCCCGTCGGCGCGACGATCTCGTTGGACCAGGCGCGGAAGGAGGCCCGGTCCAGGTCGGGCACGCCGAGGAGTTCGCAGATGACGGTCATGGGCAGCGGGAAGGCGAGCGCCTCGACGAGATCGGCCGTGCGGCTCTCCCCGGACGTCATGGCGTCCAGCAGTTCGTCGGTGACGTGCTGGATCCGGGGGCGCAGCGCCTCGATCCGGCGGGGGGTGAACTCCCCGGCGACGAGTTTGCGCAGCCGCGTGTGATGGGGCGGATCGGTTTCCAGCATGTTCGCGTTGAGCGGTTCGGCGCCCGCCTGCCACAGGTCCGAGGTGCGCCAGTCCTTGCTCAGACGCGGGTCGGCGAGGGCCCGGCGGGCCTCGTCGTGGCCGACTATCAGCCACACCCGGTCGACCTCGGCGGTCCGTATCAGGTGGGCGGGACCGGCCTCGCGCAGTTTCGCGTAGTACGGGTAGGGGTTCGCGGCCAACTCCTCGGCATGACCCCTGAGATCGACGACTGTCATGCTTCGGATCCCCTCCGCTGTGTCCGCCGGACGCTGCCCCGTCAGCCTACGTCGCCGTCCCTGTCGAGGAGGCCCGCGTCGTGCGCGAGCAGCGCGATCCGGACACGGTTGTCGCGGCCCGGCCCGGCCCGGCCCGGACGTGGGCGTAGGTCCTCACGGTGGGGACGCTCGTGCGGAGCGCCGCGGCGATCTCCGCGTTCGACCCGCCCCGGCCGGCGGCGACCGCCACCTCCCGTTCCTGGGCGGCGAGTTGGCCGGTCCGCCGCGCCGCCGCCCGCCGGCGGGGGTCGGCGCAGGACCCGGCGACCATCGTGCCGGCCGTCGTGGGGGTGGCCGTCATGGTGGCGTCGGACCGTGTCCGCCGGGCCTGACCTCGGGCGACGCCGGCCGGGCCGCGCCGCGGCCCCAGGCGGTGCCGGCCAGGACGAGTACGCCGCCCGCGAGGCCCCAGGCGCCCAGGCGTTCGCCGCCGATGGCGATGCCCGCGGCGGCGGCCCACAGCGGCTCCGTGCCGAGGAGGAGGCTGACGCGGGACGGGGAGGTCCGGCGTACGGCCCACATCTGCGTGAAGAAGGCGAACAGCGTGCAGAAGACGGAGAGGAAGACCAGGCCCGCCCACTCGCGCGGGCCGAAGCCCGCCGCCACCGTCCACGGCGACGGGCCCGTGCCGGGGGCGGCGGCCAGGACGGCGAACACCGCCAGCGCGGCTCCGAGCTGCACCGTCGTCAGTGACAGCGAGTCGGCGCCCCGGACGGACTTCGCCCGGGCCATGGCGAGCACGTGTGCGGTGCGGGCGAGGGCCGCGAGCAGCATCAGCAGGTCGCCGGGCGAGGGCGTCGTGAAGCCGCCGCCCTGCGTCAGCAGGACCACTCCGGCCACCGAGAGCCCCGCCGCGCCGAGGAACGCCCGGGGCGGCCGGGTGCGGGTCGCCACGGCCTCGGCGAGCGGCGTGAAGATCATGGTGAGGCTGATGATGAGCCCGGCGTTGGTCGCGGAGGTGTGCACGACGCCGTACGTCTCGAGGAGGAAGATCACGCTCAGTACGAGCCCGAGCGTCCCGGCCCCGCGCCACTGCGCGGCCGTGAGCGCGCGCAGTCCGCGCAGGCCGGCGACGACGAGTACGGGCAGGACGACGGCGAAGCGCAGCACCAGGACGGCGACGACGGTGTGCGCCGTCGTGATGCCCTTCGCCGCGAGGTAGCTCGCGCCCCAGACGACGGCGACCAGCAGGACGGGGACGTCGGTGAGCCACGCCGCCCGGCCCGGCGGCGACGCGGACGCGGCGGGCGGGACGGCGGACGCGGATACGGATGTGCCGGATGCGGTTGCGGCGGTCGGTGATGACGCTGCGGCCACGGCGCGGTCTCCCCCCGGAGTCGGCGGTGTGGAGACTTCGGCGGCTCGCACGCGGAACGATCACCGTACCCGCGCGGTCCTCACTCGTCGAGCAGGAAAGTGCCGTACGACGGCCGGCCCGCGGACCGGTAGGTGTGGATCGCGATGCCCGACTCGGTGGTGGTGCTGCCGGTCAGCTCGAACGACGTCGGCAGCCCGCCGTCCTCGAACAGCCGCTGTCCCGCGCCCAGGACGACGGGGTAGAAGAGCAGGTTGTACTCGTCGATCAGGTCATGGCGCATCAGGGACCTGGCGAGCGCCCCACTGCCGTGGATCTGGAGTTCCCGGCCCGGTTCCTCCTTCAGCCGGGCGACCTCCGCCGCGACGTCGCCGGACAGGATCGTGGAGTTGTTCCAGCCGGCCTTGTCCAGGGTGTGCGACGCCACGTACTTCGGCAGGCTGTTCAGGCGGCCCGCGACCGGGTCGTTCTCGTCGGTGACCTTCGGCCAGTGGGCGGCGAAGATCTCGTACGTGCGCCGGCCGAGCAGGAACGCGTCGACGCGGTCGAACACGCCGTCGATGAAGCGGCCCATGCCCTCGTCGGCGAAGGGCACCAGCCAGCCGCCGTGCCGGAACCCGCCGCTGGTGTCCTCCTCGGGCCCGCCCGGGGCCTGCATGACGCCGTCGAGCGTGAGGAACGTGGTGAGCGTGATCTTCATGGTGCGAGCCCTTCCTGCGACGTGTCACCCGTCTCGTTTACGTGTCACCCGTTCTGACTCCACGCTCGCACGGAACTCATCGGCCGGCCGCAGGGCGCCGTCCGTTTGCCGCCAGCGCCCGCCGCCCGCCGCCGGTTTCCTTGAATCCGTAACCACTTCGGGCGCGCACAGCGGCCACGGAACGGAAGAAGAGGCAGTCGACATGGCTCCACTGGACGGCAGGACGGCTCTGGTCACGGGCGGCAGCCGCGGCATCGGCGCGGCGATCGCGCTGCGGCTCGCACGGGACGGCGCGGATGTGGCGATCACCTACGTGCGGGACGAGGCCGGGGCCCACGAGGTGGTCCAGAAGATCGAGTCGGCGGGGCGGCGCGGCGTCGCGCTGCGGGCCGACGCGGCGGACCCGGCGGCCGTCACCGGGGCGGTGGGGCGGGCGGTGGACGCACTCGGCCGGCTCGACATCCTGGTCAACAACGCGGGGGTGGGCGTGCTCGGCCCGATCGACACCCTGACGCTCGCCGACGTGGACCGGGTGCTGGCGGTGAACGTACGGGCGGTCTTCCTCGCCTCGCAGGCCGCCGCCGCCGCGATGGAAAGCGGCGGCCGGATCGTCTCCCTCGGCAGTTGCATGGCCCAGCGGGTGCCGGGCCCCGGCGGAACGCTGTACTCCATGAGCAAGGCCGCGCTGATCGGACTGAACAGGGCGCTGGCGCGGGAGCTGGGCGGCCGGGGCATCACGGCCAACCTCGTCCACCCGGGGCCGACCGACACGGACATGAACCCGGCGGACGGCCCGTACGCCGCGCCGCAGAGCGAGTTGACGGCCCTCGGCCGCTTCGGCACCGCGGACGAGGTCGCCGCGACGGTCGCGTTCCTGGCCAGCGAGGACGCGGCGTACATGACGGGCTCTGAGGTGGTGGTCGACGGCGGCCACGCGGCATAGGCCCGCCGGAGAGGGGGCGGAGTGTGGGGCGGGGGGGGGCGGGGGCCGGGGGGCCCCCCGCCCCCCCCCCGGGGGGGGGGGGGCCCCCCCGGCGCCCCCCCCCCCCCGGTGGCCCGTCTATTATTAAAAAAAAAAAACCCACCC